>NZ_QUEL01000010.1:0-88816 GCF_003478145.1 Clostridium sp. AF29-8BH
AGGCTTATTCAACGATACAGTCTGTTTTTGAAGAAGCAGATGTGATATATTTTACCGGCGGAAATTCTTTCTTTCTTATGGACCAGCTCCGTAAAACGGGAACTGATGGACTGCTGAAAAAGGAATTGGCAAATGGAAAATTGATGATCGGCGAGTCGGCAGGCGCAATTATATGCGCTCCAAGCATCCAATATATCGAGCAAATGGATGAAAAGCCGGAGGACTACTCACAAGAAGATGATGCAGGGATTGATTTGATTGATTTCTATGTTCTTCCGCATTATCTTACAGCACCATTTAAGAAAGTTACCGAGAAAATAATGACTGAGTTTTCGGATTTGAATCTATGCCCAATTAACAACCGTCAGGGAATTGTAATTGATGGTGAAGATTCAAAGGTTATTTGCAAAGACTAATTTGAAAATTCCAGTTTGCCGATGCTAAAAGGTTAAAACAGAATATCGCGGAGACGATGGACTATACGATTTATTAAAATATATTATCTATGCGAGTTTCTACATAATTGTGATTAAAACGGGTATGGATTTCTATGGGTATAAGCGCTTTCCGAAACTATACGAATCGTATTCTGCACCGTGGTATACAGAAGCATTACTGTATATCGCTGCCTCGCTTTTCGTGATTGTCGTATGTTTTGTGCTCAGAGTAATCATTGGACGAAAGATGAAGAAGAGGTGAGCTATATGTTTATGCTGTTTGAGTTTATGTTTCCGATTATCTTCATAATGGTTTTTGGCATGATCATCTTCCAGTTTGTGACAGGAATCGGAACATGGCATAAAAACAATCAGTCACCGCGTTTGTCGGTGAGTGCAACCATCGTCGCAAAGCGTGAAAATATCACACATCATAGCCATGCAAATGCGGGTGACCTGTCTGGAACTCATGGCTACCATTCGACTTCAAGTACCAGCTACTATGTCACGTTTCAGGTAGAGAGCGGTGACCGGATGGAACTGTCGGTTTCTGGCAGAGAATATGGAATGCTGGCGGAAGGCGACATTGGGAAACTTACGTTTCAGGGAACGAGATATCTGTCATTTGAGCGCGTGTGATTCTGGAGGTGATAGTGTGAAAGGAAGTAGACGAGGAGGTGATTTTAAGAAAAAGTTTATGTCAATTCAAGTTAACGAATCCAGAATTAATGTCGCGATGGTCTTCTAATAATGAAGAACCAATGTCACATTATTTAAATAATTCATGTTACCGAGCACTCTGGAAATGCCCTGATTGTGGTGGTGAATATATAAGTTCTATTCGAGATATGGCAACGGGAAACGTGGATTGTGTGTATTGTTCAATAAAAGAAGTTCTTCCGGGTGTTAATTCCTTTGCCGTATTGCATCCGGATTTAATGAATGAGTGGAACCATTTGGATAACTATTTGTTATGTGATCCTGATCAGATTTTGGATAATTGCATAACACCTGTTTGTTGGACATGCCCAGTGTGTGCACACGATTATAAGTGCTCACCAAAGCAACGGATTCTTTATCAAAAACGAAACATGGATGCTTGTACTTTCTGTAAAGGTTTGCGAAGAAAGGAACGGCATTATATTTGACTAAGAGAAGGTCACTTTACATCCCTCAAAATGGGTAAAGTGACCTTTAACATCAATTATGCGACGGGGGACAGCTCGGCTTCTGGAACAAACAAGACGGCAGAAACAGAGCAGGCCACACAGGCTGTTACGCAGGCAGCTTCTCGGCAGACCAGCACGGAATCCTATATCCTCAATACCAATACAAAGAAATTTCATCGGCCGTCCTGTTCATCGGTCAAACAGATGAAGGAGAGTAATAAAAAATCCTCATCAGAGAGTAGGGATGCGCTGATTGCTGCAGGTTATGATCCGTGTAAAAAATGCAATCCGTAAAAATGTGTCAGATATTTAAAAAATATGGAAGAGGAAGGTTGTAGTTCTATATTGCAATACTTCTTCTTTGCGCATATTGGATATGCTGTTGAGGGCGACTGTTGCACGCAGAAGGTAAGTTGCGCCGGTCTGCGATAATGTGCTGTTTGTATAAGGAAAAGGACAAGGAGTTATGATGAATTTTAGTGGGATATTGATTGGTGTGCTTACCTTTTTTCTGATTGGATTGTTCCATCCTATTGTTATATATGCGGAGTATTACTTTGGAAGCCGCTGTTGGCCGGTATTTTTGCTGGTGGGCATTTTGTGTATGATTCTATCCGTAAGAATGCAGGAAATACTTTGGTCGGTTTCCCTGGGTGTTTTGGGCGTCAGTTGCTTTTGGAGCATTAAGGAACTGAAAGAACAGGAAAAAAGAGTGGCAAAAGGATGGTTCCCGAAGCGGAAGGTGGATAAGCACTAAAGAAGAAAGCGGGGAGATGAGAAGATGGCGGTATGGAGATTACAGGTGAATACTGGAGGAGCGAACGTTGCGGATTATTGCTTGCAAAACCATGTTGCAGCACTTTGGGCTGGCAAGGTACTTGCTATGGAACGTTTACGAAATGAGAGATAGAGCGTATGGAAATAATCTATACGTTGTCAACGCACCATAGCGTTTACTATACGTTCTATTTTTTGCCTTTTTAAGAAAAGTGATTAAAAAACTATTGACAATTTGTTACTGGGAGAGATAGAGAGTGCGTTTTGATGAACTTTTTGAAATGAGAAAACTGACAGGAATAAAATTAAAGGACTACATCAGTGGCAATGGATTCTCTAAGGTATCGTTCTGCAAAAAGGCAGAAATTTCTCGACCTACTTTAGATAAAATTTTAAATGGCGAGATAGATAGTAAAAGCTCATTCGATAAGCATTTGAATAAAATTTTTACCAGTTTGGGCATTGGCCCGGATACTTTGATGGAATTTTCAACGAAAACGCAAAGCGTAGATGCGATGTACTCGCAAAAGGCTCTGATAAATTATCAAATGAATGATAAGGCAAAGATGGAGTATGATCTGTTGCAGGATATTTTAAACCTTTGCAGTGTTTATTATTAGAGGCAGAAGGCTATGAGTGAACAAACTACAGCAGCCAACTTAGACGAAGTTATTGAGACACAGATGAAGCAGAGTGAGAGTGCTTGAACTAGGAAAACCGATGGCATAGACTATAAGCAGTCGAGGTCATCGGTTTTCTTGGCAAATATGAATTTTGAACTTTATTTTAGCAAAATACTATTTTCACTTTACACGGAAATAAAGTACGAAATTAGCCTTTTTTACCTAAAAATTTTTTTTACTTTTTGCCTTTTTGCCCTTTACTCTATTTCTCTCAGCTGCACCTTATTCCTTGCGCTTCGCCGCCGTTCATCCTCCAGCGCCGCATAATGCTTCTTCGTCGTATTGACATCACTGTGTCCCAAAACATCCGCGACGAGGTAAATATCGCCGGTTTCACGGTACAGATTCGTGCCGTAGGTGCTGCGGAGCTTATGTGGCGTGATCTTTTTTAGCGGTGTGACGAGCTGTGCGTATTTTTTGACCATTTTTTCCACGCTGCGTACGTTAATGCGCTTACGCTGCATGGAGAGGAAGAGTGCTTCTTCGCTGCCTTCCTCTGGGACAATATGTTCACGCTCGCTGAGATAGTCCTGAAGCGCATATTCTACCTCGGCACCAAAATATACGATGACTTCCTTTCCGCCTTTTCGATGAATCCTAAGACCACCGTTTCGGAAATCAACATCGTTGATATTCAGTCCGACACATTCTGATACACGAAGCCCCGTACCAAGCAGAAGCGTCATCATCGCCAGATCTCGCAGCTTGGTCTTTGCATGGTAGGCTTTCTGTTTTTCGGTCAGACATTCACCATCCTCAACCTCATCCAGGAAACGCGCCACCTCGTCAACATCGAGGCGTATAATTTCTTTTTCATGAATCTTGGGAAGCTGCAGAAGAGAAGCGGGGTTATTCTGAATCCGCTCGGTCCGGTAAAAGTAGTTGTAAAAGCTCTTAACCGTCGAGACTTTCCGCATGATACCACGCTCTGTATTTATCAGATCCTCACGTTTTTCGGTCGAATAACATTTCAGATACTCCATATATTCTTCCAGATCCATCAATTTGATTTCATCCAGAAGAGAGAGCGGCAAATCGCGCAGCTTCTTTGATTTAAGCTCTGGATTTACTTGTTTCAGGAAATCAAAAAATGTCTTTAAATCATAGGCATACGCAAGCCGGGTGCGCGCTGATGTACGAGGTTCAATGCCGCGGAAGAAATCGGTACAGAACGGTGGCAGCTCTTTCAGAATGCCTCGGATTCGTTTTGTATTTTCGATGTCTTCCTGTTCGTGGTAGGAGAGTGCAGCCATATCACAATTCCTCCTTTGGTGATGATGAAAGGTCCGAATGTATCAAATTTTTCAGGTGTCGATCGGTCCGTTCCGGCCATCCGGGATTGTTTCCATCAATAATCGCATGGAAAAAGCGATCCTTTACCCCCGGTGAATCATGGTTGAGTTTTCTTGTTAATTGTTTCACATACTCGCGTTTTGTTTTTCCATCTACAGGACATGGATTTTTACAGACAGGAAGATGATATTTGTTTTTAAATCCGATCACATCGGCTTCCTGGACATACATCAGCGGGCGGATCAGCGTCAATCCCGTTTTGTCCAAATGGGTTTTCGGCGAGAAAGAATAGAAACGCCCCTCATAAATCAAGGATAAAAGCATGGTTTCGATCAGATCGTCACGGTGATGTGCATAGGCGATTTTATTACAGCCAAGTTTCAGAGCCGCTTCATTTAAAGCGCCTTTTCGCATCTTGGCACAGAGCGCACATGGATTGGATTCCTGACGGGTTTCAAAGAGAATCTTGCCGATTTCCGTCGGAACGACCGTGTAGGGCACGTTTAATTCATCACAAAGCTCCTGAATCGGTTTTAAATCAAATGCAGCCGCATCCGATGAAAGCGTCGGCGACAACCGGTTCGAAACCTCCGGAGAAAGTGCCTGAAAGCCCAGATCAACTGTAATAGCACAAAGTTCAAATGGTTCCGGGTAAAACCGGCGAAGCCCTGTAAAGCATATAAAAGTGTCAGGCTGTCTTTACCGCCAGAAATACCGATAGCTATTTTATCGCCGGATTGAATCAGACGATAGTCATCAACCGCCTGGCGAGTTAAACTTAGAAGACGTTGAAGTTTCATGAGAACATCCTTTCAAATATAACGAATGAATAGTTTAGCAAATAGATTAAGTGCATACGCATATTTGCATTTCGAACTATTCGATAAAGTAGGCTTTCACGAATAGTTATGTCCATCTCCCTATCATACCATGTTTCCCTTTATTTGTAAATAAATCTTTTTACGAATTATTCAATATCGTATTTCAGCATAAAAACAAACCTAAACACAAAATGGATGGATGCCGCCTTTGCCATTTACCAGCAAACACTCCAGCAAAAAACAAAGGCAACATCCATCCAGCTCAAAATCCCTTATGACTAATTCATATTCATTTTATTCTTTATTCACTTCTTAATCCAAAAACGCCCGGTAATACGGCCAGACCGCATGGACCTTTCCGACCGTTACATTGCGTGCACTGCCGGATTCATGTACGCCCAGTATGGTTCTGTCTGCGTTCCAGCCTAAAAACATTACAACGTGCGAATCACCGCCAAGCTGGACAAGCAAGTCGCCCGGCTGAAGCTCTGCGCTGTTGATCGCCCGTCCTGTCCGCACAATCTCGTAGGTGCTGGCGGCACCCATTCTATTGCCAAGCGCGGTCCAGTATACCCAGTTGACCCATCCAGAACAGTCAAGCCCTGACAAAATCCGTCCCTTGTAATCCGGGCTTGTCACGCTGGCAAAATGATTGCCGGAAAGTCCTGCTGTACTCGGTTTTCCTCCATAATAATATGGAATCTTGCCAACGGAATTGAGCGCGCATGTGATAACGGCACGCCGCTCCGGTGATAAATCCTCTGGAAGTAAATCCAGGTAAGACGCAATTTCTGCCGGTGTCAGCGGATTCCCGAGTGCAAACTCTGAACTGGCAAGCCCGTACATTCCCTGCCAATCCTGAGCAGCGAGTGTCTGGGCGGCTGTCTGTTTTTCTTCCGTCCAACCCTGCCAGTTCCCGACAGCCTGATTTCCCGTTCCATCGAGTGCAAACAGATTATGCTTCTCTTTCAGACCGGTTGTCTTAACGGTAATAGTCAGATCAACGTGTCCCGGGCAATATTTTCCGTTTTCATTTAATGTAACTGCCGCAGCGCTCTCCGCACTGAACGTCGCCTCTGACGGGGACGCAACCGCTTTTGATTCGGCTGCCTGCTCCTGTGTGGAAGCCCCCGGTCCCTGTGCCGGTTTGACATAATTATTTGCTGTGGATGCCGCCTCGCTCTCCGTTAACGGCTCTTCTGCCGCTGTCTGACTGTCTCCTGCGCCCTGGGCATCTAAAGCCTCCGAGGATGCCTCTCCTGCTGCACTGCCGCTCTCCACATCGTCATCTGCTGTTTCCTCTGTTACCGGCTCGTCCGGCAGTTCTGTACAGCCCTCACAGTAATACACATTGCTAATGCTCACGTGGTACTGGTGGGAACTGGTCCAGAGCTGATTGATATAGGTATTGAACAGGTCTGTATTTTTCCAGTCAAGGCTGTATGTATATACATTTGCCATAGACAAAATATCGGTCGCATTGGATGCCAGGGACGTCGGCTTTCCGTCTCCGTCGCATATCTGGAAACGGATATTTTTCCAAGTTGGAACTACCCAGCTCGCCGGGTCCTGCGCGTTATGCTCTGGATTGGAGGGATCATAGCTGCCGAGTACCTGTGCAGCTGGCAGCCCCATTTTCTGGGAAGCCGTAAGCGGTGTCGTCTGGATCCACCCGTAGATCTCCGATATCCACTGTGCATCCCGCGTTCCAAGCGCTTCGTACATCTTCGCGCCCCAGGTATCTTCTGTCCCCATACTCCGGAATCGTTTTGCAAGTTTATACCATGGAAGAGACTCAAATGCCGCCAATGGATCAGACAGATCAACAGCGCTCTCTTCCGTCCGGAGCGCCATCAGGTTATACTCCGTTTCCGACGGAACATATTCTTCTGAGTCTGCCCCCAGACCATTTAAAAATCGGGATGCCATGTGAATCGGGTGTACCATTTTCTTCATCAGACGGTCGCAGAAGGATTCGTCTGTATCATTTTGTGTCTCCTGGTCTAAAATTCCATCTGCAATCACAACTTTATCAGCAGGCACATCGACTGATAAATCCACCTCCGGGCGCACTGCTTCGGCAATCCCGCACAATAAAATACCCGATGCCGCCATGAGCGCCGTTCGGATTATATAAGAATGTCTTTCTTTCATCATCATTTTCTTCATGTATCTACATTCAAAATCTTAAGTAACTATTTTGTTTTTATACCCCAACGCAATCTCATCTTCAAAACATCCAGGCGCAAAAAACCGATGCGTCCTTTCTGATTCTTCACCAGAAATTCAAACACACCGGTTTTAATTATACTTTTATGCGTTCTCGTTTATCTTAAGAAATTCTTGTTTCTTTTTGGCGAATTCCTTAATAATTTCTACGGCACCGTCGATGCCTACGACACTGCTGTTGATGCAGAGGTTATAGCTCTTGGAGCTGCCCCAGCGTTTGCTGGAATAATAGTTATAATAACCAGAACGCTGCTTATCGGTCTTGATCATCACATCTTTTGCCTTATCGCGGGTAATATTGTGACGTTTCATCAATTCCTGAATCTTCACTTCCTCATCTGCACAGATGAAAACAGACACTACGTTCGGATAATCTGCCAGCGCATAGTCCGCACACCGTCCTACAATGACACAGGATTCTTCATCTGCCAGTTTCTTGATCGTGTCAAACTGTGCCAGGAAAATCTTGTGGTTGATCGGCATATCCATATAAGCCGATGTATTATAACCCATCGAATAGGTGTCCATTACCAGTGAATATAAGAAGCTGTTGGTTGGTTTCTCATCATGCGTCTTAAAAAGCTCTTCACAGAGACCGCTGTTCTTCGCTGCCAGTGCAAGAAGCTCTTTATCATAGCACTTGATTCCCAATGATTCCGCCAGTTTTCGTCCAATCGCTCTTCCGGAGCTGCCGCATTCGCGACCGATTGTAATTACTAAATTTTTTTTCATGTCTCCCTCAACTCCTTTCAAGTTCTGCCTTTATTATAACACAAGCTATCTGAAAAGTCATCATTTTTTCGGAATAAAAGGTATTTCTTAGCGACACAGAAATAAACTATCTGAAAAGAATGTGTATACGAATCGGAACGATCTTACTATTCATGTCACTTTTACTTTCCAGCTTTTTTCCGCAGCTTCTCCAGCAGTTCTTCAAAATACGCTGGCAGCGGCGCAGAAAACTCCACATACTCCCCGGTCCGCGGATGGATAAAGCCTAAGACTCCCGCATGCAGGGTCTGCCCTTCCAGTGAAAATGGCTGCCGCGCCGGACCGTACACCTCATCGCCCAGAAGCGGATGACCGATGCTTGCCATATGGACGCGGATCTGGTGTGTGCGTCCCGTCTCCAGGCGGCATTCGATAAATGTATACGCCCCGAAGCGTTCCAGTACGCGGTAATGCGTGATCGCATCGCGCCCCTGTTTGGAGTGGATGCTCATTTTCTTGCGATCCGTCGGATGACGCCCGATCGGTGCATGGACAGTGCCCTCATCCTCGCGCAGATTGCCAAATACGATGGCATAATACACGCGGGTGATCGAATGCACCTTGAGCTGTTCTGCGAGAGAATTGTGGGCGAAATCATTCTTGCACACCACCAGCACGCCGGTTGTGTTCATATCGATCCGATGGACGATCCCAGGGCGCATGACTCCGTTGATGCCGGAGAGCTGATCCTTGCAATGGTACATCAGCGCATTGACCAGAGTCCCCGTATAATGCCCTGCTGCCGGATGGACAACCATCCCCTTCGGCTTATTGACTAAAATTATATCCGAATCTTCATACAAAATGTCCAACGGGATATTTTCCGCCTCGATCGCCGCCTCCTCCGGTTTTGGAACTTCAAAGGCGATAGTTTCCCCACCATTTACCTTGAAACTGCTTTTAACCGCTTTTCCGTCTGCTGTAACGCTGCTCTCTTTCAGAAGTTTCTGCAAAAAGGAACGGGACAGATCCGGGCAGGCGTCCGCCAGAAATTTATCGATGCGGGTTCCAGCCGCCTCTTCTGGAACCAGATATTCCTGCATCATCGTCCCGACTCCTTTTTCGCACCTTTAAAAGAAAGGAATTCCAGTTCCTCATCCGAATAGAAGAAGAAAAACAGAAGGATCAGCGAGAACGTCGCGATCACCACATAGCAGTCTGCCACATTAAAAATCGGGAAATCAATCAGCTTAAAATACAGGAAATCCACCACATATTTCTGCGTCAGACGGTCGATCATATTGCCAACTGCGCCTGATACGAGCAGAAACAAGCTGCACATCAGCGGCAGATACCGTCTCCCTGCCGGCATCCGGTAAACCGCCCACAACACCGCCAGAATGACTGCCGCTGCAATCAGGAAGAAGAATCCCTGCCGTCCCTGCAGCATTCCAAAAGCAGCGCCACGGTTTTCAGAATAATAAAATTCAAACACACCTTTAATGAGCACAAATGGCTTCTGCCCTTTCAGATGGACAACTGCCAGATGTTTTGTAAACTGATCCAGTCCGATGCTGACTCCCAGCCCGATAAAAAAGATAAAGAACTGTCGTAATTTCGTGTTCATGCACCTGATTCCTTTCCTGCTATTATACCAGCACCTGATCGAGTGCCTGTTTCATCTCGTCCTCGGTTACTGTGCGATCCACGTAGGCGTCGCCGATGGAATGAATGAGAATAAATTTGATGATGCCAGAATCCATCTTCTTGTCGTTCTTGGACGCTGCCACAATCGCATCTTTCTCAAGCCCGGATACCTGCGTACCGATATGGAATTCTCCCAGTGCTTCTTTGAAGCGGTTTGTTTCCTCCGGTTTGATCATGCCGCGGTTTTCCGACAGCTTCATCGCTGCCAGCGCGCCGAGTGCCACGCATTCACCGTGCAGAAGTTCAAAGTTTTTCAGCTTCTCGATCGCGTGTCCCAGCGTATGACCAAAGTTTAAGAGCATACGGTCGCCTTTTTCGGTCGGATCCTTCTCTACCACAGCACGCTTGATCTCATTGCTCCAGGTCACTGTCTTGCGGAGTGCCTCCGGCTTTCTCGCCCAGATATCTGCCGCATTTTCAAGCAGCCACTCATAATATGCCGCATCCTTGATCAGACCATGTTTGATAACCTCGCCCATACCGGCGGAAAACTGGTTGTCCGGAAGCGTCTGAAGCGTATTGATATTGGTAAATACCAGCTTCGGCATATGAAACGCGCCAACCATATTTTTGTACGCGTCAAAATCAACGCCCGTCTTGCCGCCAATGCTGCTGTCCACCTGGGAAAGAAGCGTCGTCGGAATCTGCATGAAGGCAACGCCGCGCAGATAAGTCGCCGCCGCGAATCCGCAGAGATCGCCCACAACTCCGCCGCCGAGTGCTGCCAGCATATCGTTGCGGTCAAAATGGTTCAAAATCAAGGTCTCATATAAATCCCGGACGGTGTCGAGGTTTTTGTGCTCCTCGCCCGCCGGAAATACAAACGAAATTACCGTCTTGCAGCACGGCGCCAGAAGTTCTTTTACCTCATTCAGATATAATTTTTCTACGTTCGAATCCGTCACGATGCAGAGACGGCGGTTTGAAATGGAGAGTTTTTCGATTTCACCCGGAAGTGCCGAAAAATCTTCGGTCATCACAATATCATAGATCGGCTTCTCGTCCAGGTGAACGGTTACGCGATTCATTTTCTCATTCTTTACAGCTGTCATTTGTTTTCAGTCCTTTCTTTTTTACACATATTTATCCGCATAAACATACAGACGTCCCTTTTTCGACAATCCCCCGCTCCCGGCAAAGCGGAATTTTCCCATGCCGCGCACAGATACAATCTCACCCTCTTTAAGCTGCACCGCCGGGGAAGTCACCTGTTTCCCGTCAATAAACACCTTTTCACCCTCAATGAGCGGCAGTATCTTCGTGCGGGAGGATGAAAATACCATCGCGATCACACTGTCAAGACGCGGTGATGCAACGCTTCCACTCACGCGCTCCATCTTCGGTGTGATCGGCTCCGTCGCGTCCGCCTTGCGGCAGATCACAGAGGTGTGGCGCACCATCGTGAGTTCCTGGCAGAGATAATCCGCCATCTTTTCCTGGCAGAAGACGCAGCAGCCATTTTCCTTCATCAGAATATCCCCGATGCAGCTGCGCTCAATCCCCAGGTTCATGAGCGCCCCGAGATAATCCCGGTGCGTCAGCGCCTCACTGTAACGCAGGTTTGCCGGAATGACCTCCAACACGGCAATCGGAAGTCCAAACTCCTCATCGTCATACGAAGCCAGAAAACAAAGAAGTTTGCGCTCTGCGCCCTCAAAGCCACCCGTCAGGCAAGTCCGCACCGGCGGCAGCGTCTTCTCGATCGAGTGAAAGATCGTCTGTTCATTTAACGACAAAAAGCCGGTACTTGTCTGTATATCGCGCTGATAACAGAGTCCGGCCAGTTCTATCATTCTCTTTTTTAAAAGCTGTTCTTCTTTTTCCTGCAGCATCGCGTGTTTCTACTCCTGTTCGAAAGTGCTTATATAAAGTGTGCTCCTGCTCAGAGAGCCTGTATACAATCAGAAATCACACAAATTTCCGATTGTATAATAAATACTCCCAGGTTCAGATATATAGCGAACCTGGGAGTATATCAGTATCAGAAGTGGAGATTCATCCCGGAAACATTCATGGAACCGTCTGCTAAGAGTTCGGGAAAGTCGCCGGACAGCTCAACCGATGACGGTGTCGCAATAAAAATGTAATTGGAAATCTTCTGGAGATTTCCATCCATCGATAGGTCGCGCCACAGGTAAAATCAATGATACGCTGTGCAACCTCCATGTGGATTCCTTCCATATTTAAAACAACAGCTTTTCCAGCCAGCAGGTAATCGCAAATCTCTCTCGTATCCTCCATGGAAGTAGGTTTGATCAGAGATACTTCCATGCTGCGGCGCATCTGCACTACCTTATTGTTAGAGGAACGTGGCAGAAAACGCGGCTTAGATTCCTCCTCGTGGCGGTAATCATCCATCTCTTCGTCCCTCTTGCCGAAAGAACGCTTCTTAATCACCGGTTTTTCTTCTTCGTAATCTTCCTCATCGAAGTAATCGTCATCATTCTCTGTGAGACGCATTGTATCCATTAATTTGTTCAGAATACTCATAACCCTATTTCTCTCCTATCTTTGCCCTGGTTCCAAAAATGCCCGTACCGACTCTTACCATAGTTGCACCTTCTTCAATCGCTGTCTGATAGTCTCCGGTCATTCCCATCGAAAGGACATTCATAGTAACATTATCAATGTTTTTCCGTTTCATGTCAACATATAATTCATATAATTTTTTAAAAACACCACGATTTTCTTCCGAATTCTCTACAAATGGTGCAATCGTCATAAGTCCCTGTATATGGACATGCGGGTACTTTGCAATTTCGCGTGCCGCTTCCTCGACTTCTTCCGGGGCAAAACCAAATTTGGACTCTTCTCCGGCGACATTGACCTCCAGAAGAATAGAAACGTCCAGATCACGTTTGACCGCTTCTTTTTCGATCTGCTCTGCCAGTCCCACCGTATCGACGGAGTGAATCAGAACTGCCTTGTCAATTACCTGACGGACTTTATTTTTCTGTAAATGTCCAATCATATGCCAACGGATATCAGACGGCAGCTGCGGTTCCTTCTCCAGAATCTCCTGCACCTTGTTTTCGCCGAAATCTCTGGCGCCGGCATCATATGCCTCTTGAAGCATCGGCACCGGCTTTGTCTTACTGACCGCGATCAGCGTGACATCCTCCACCTTCCGTCCGCTCCGCTCGCAGGCGTTCCGTATATTCTGACGTATTTCTTCTAACTGTTCCTGAACCATATGTGATACACCTTCCTTATCTCTATATTTTGGAAATATCATTACTGATATACGATCTGGCCATCCGATACGGTGCTGGCATCCAACACGATATGGTCATAAACCGATAATCCATATTTGGTTCCTTTTTCTACAATGTAATATTCACCGCTATTTGCAAGTTCTTTCACCTGCTTGAACACCGCGTATCCCTTATTAATATTGTAAGCACCTGTCAGCTTTGCCGTCGGTCCTACCTGGAAGCGCTCGTTTGAATCCGGCTTTACCAGATAATCGCCGCTCTTTAACAGCCCATCGTCGCTCTTCTCGACATAATAATACTCATCGGTTGAGCTGTAAATCTCCGGCGTGACAAATTCAATCGACGCCTTTCCGCCTTCGCCGTAAACTTCTTTATTGAAGCCAGCCTCATCTTTAGTAGCGTTGCCGCCCGTTGTCATATAGTCAACTGGAATGGTATAAAATTCCTTCTCCATCACCGATGATACCGGAATTTTAAGTCCCTGCGTTTCCTCGCTGGAGATCTCGAAGGTCATAAAACGCTCGGATTCAAACTGGATCATGTAACGGTCCAGATCCAGGCGTCCATACAGATTGCCATCGGAACCGGTAAACATTGAATAATTTCCCCGGAATTTCATATCACTTCCCAACGGCTCGATCGTCAGTGTATCTTGATCGGCAAACTGCTCTTTATCCTTGTCATCCATCTGAAACACGATACTCCAGTTCTCCGATGTGATGATCTTGTACACCGGCGTGCCCGCCTCGATCAGTTCCCCAGCTCGTCCCACCTGCCGCGTATATTGACTCCGGTCAAACGAATCCGCCGTCACCTCCTCCGGCGCGACCCCCTCAAAAGAATCCGTCATATAGGAAATAATACCCGGCTGGGGCGCCGATATCTGTTTGTAATTGATACCCTGTGCCTGAAGCTGTGCATCCATATCGCCCAGCGCATTGAAATTCATATACTCTGCAACCGAAGCCTGCAAAGAATATTTGGCGTCGTAAACGCTTTCAAAGTGCTGATCGTTGTAGGATAAACAGAACGAACTGAGTTGTTTCTTCAAATCAGCCAGATTTTCTGCTGACAGGGACACCCCAGAGGACTGATTTTCTTCCAAAAATTTCCCCAGCTCGCCGGTCTCATCTAGCGAATAGACGCGCGCCCCAGCGCCTGCCCGCTTTCCCTCGCGCACATAATAGTTGACGTACCCGGTCTGCGGTGCATTTTCCACTGTCTCATCCCGAAACAGGATTCCGTTGTATTCTTTATTATTTACAATACTTCCCTCGACGACCTCATAAAACTGGACGTGATCCCGCCTGAGATATGTATAGACACTGAAAGAAAGATAGACGAAAATCATGGCAAAAATGATCATGCCTACATTGATATTCAATGGCTTTCTGTAGCGTACAATTTTCTTGTTTTTGGCCATGCAGCTCTATCCTCCCTTTTCCCGATGTACTTCTCTGGCAGCTGTTTCTGCAGTTTCACAGTTACCAGACAAAAATCCACGCAAATTTGTCTACGGCCATGGACTTTTGCAATATTCTGTATAGCCCAACGTACAGCCTTTATTATACGAGTGAATTGTCCAAATTTCAAGATCAATTCATCCCGTCAATTATACAGAATCATCCATAATCTGCAGATGCCAGAAGGAGCGGCAGGGAGTATCGCCTGCATTCCGCATCGTGTGATAGAGATTCGGCTTGATATAGATCGAATCGCCCGGTCCTAAGAGATAAACCGTTCCATCCAGATTGACCTCCATCTTGCCTTCCAGAATGACTCCGACCTCCGCGTATGGATGCAGCCCCCAGGACGGCGGTGTATCTTTTGTCTCTGGATCATAGGTTGAAAACTCATAAATACCGCGTTTCTTTCCAAAATCCAGACGGCGGATTTGAAGCTTGTACTCATCATATTCATATAACTGCTGCTCCTCCTGGCGAATCAGGGTTCTCTCCTCGCCGGAAGGACTGAGCAGATCCCGGATCGAAATACCAAGCGCCACGCAGATGCGCTGCAGATTGTTCAGCGTCGGGCTTGCCTGGTTCCGCTCCAGATTGCTCAGATATCCCACTGACAGATCGGTAAACTGGGACAGCTTCTGGATCGTGATAGATTTACTCTTGCGAATCTCCTTGATCCGCTGTCCAATATTCTCCACTTCTTCAAATTCCATGCAATCCCTCCGAACGTTTTATTTTTACGGTTCTGCTATTATTCATTATGCGTTCCGTTTTTTCCATGCCGCCTCGATCTGATCGAGCGCCTGTGCAATCACACTGCGCGAACTGCCCAGATTAAAGCGCATAAATCCAGATCCCTGTTCACCCGAATGCGTGCCCGGATCCAGCCATACCTTCGCTTCATTCGAGAAGAATGCCATCAATTCATCATCCGTCATCCCCAGTTCACGGCAATCCAGCCACGCCAGATACGTTCCCTCCGGTTCTACCAGCTGAATCTGTGGCACACGGTTTTTACAGAAATCGCGCACCAGTGCCAGATTGCCAGCCAGATAGCCGATAAGCTGATCCAGCCATTCCCCGCCTCCTTCATACGCTGCACGGCAGGCGAACAATCCCAGACGGTTCATATTTTCTTGGCCAACATCCAGCAGCTCCGACCGGAATTTACGCCGCATCTCCGGATCCGGGATAAAGAGGTTTGATGTCGCCATGCCAGCCAGATTGAAGGTCTTGCTCGGCGCTGTACACATCATCGAATGAAGGCATGCTTCCTCTGAAATCGACGCATACGGAGTCTGCTCATGCCCCTGCCATACAAAATCGCCATGGATCTCGTCGCTGATCACGTATACATGGTGGCGCAGGCAGATGTCCGCCAGTGCGGTCAGCTCTTCCCTCGTCCAGACACGGCCAACCGGATTGTGCGGATTGCATAAAATCATCAGTTTGACATGCTCATCCAGCACCTTCTGCTCCAGATCTTCCAGATCCATCTCATAATGTCCATCTTTTAAAACCAGCGGATTCTCCACCAGCGTCCGCTTATTGCGGAGGATCGCCCGGCTGAATGGATGGTAGACCGGCGGCTGGATCAACACCGCATCGCCCTCCTGGGTAAAAGCCCGCACTGCGATCGAGAGTGCAAACACGATACCTGGCGTGCAGGTCATCCACTCCGGCTGCAGAGTCAGATGATGGCGTTTCTGATACCACGCTGCCACCGCATCAAAATACGACTCATCTGCCCGGCTGTAACCGAAAATCCCGTGATCCACTGCCTTTTTCAGCGCTTCAACCACGCTGTCCGGCGATCGGAAATCCATATCCGCCACCCAGAGCGGCAGAATATCATCCGCTTTCCCATTTTCTTTCTTAAAATCATGCTTGATCGACCAAGTATGGGTCCGATCGATCGGTGTGTCAAAATCGTACTGCATAGAAAATCCACCTTTCTGTTATATATCGTTAAAATTTTCCAAATTCAGCCATAATTTCAAAAAAATTCTAACTAATATTTTACACCAGTCGGCGATCAATGTCTACAATTACTCCCTCAATTAGCCAAAAAACTAAGAAGCTGACGAGGACAGGGCGGTCTGGCTTTCAGCTTATCAAATTGTACGCATTTTGAGTACAGATGTCCGAATGAGGCGGATGTAAGTCCGCATCAGGCGAGCATCTGTAGCGAAAGCAAGCGAACAATGATAAGTCTGAGAAGCCAGGCTGTCCTGTCCCCGTCAGCTTCGACGCCTTCACGAATCTATTTAATTTACTTTACCATATGACAAGCCACAAAATGCCCCGGCGTCACTTCCCGGAGTTCCGGCAGCTTCGCCCTGCACTCCTCCGTCGCATACGGACATCTCTCGGCAAAACGGCAGCAGTCCTTCGGGTTGATCGGGCTTGGAATCTCGCCCTTAACCATGATACGCTTCTTCTCACGCACCAGTCTCGGATCCGCAACCGGAATCGAGGACAGAAGCACCTGCGTGTACGGATGCAGCGGATGTGCATACAGCTCTTCGGAATCGGCAAATTCAACCATCGTTCCCAGATACATAACGATGACACGGTCGGAAATGTACTTGACGACGCTCAAGTCATGCGCAATGAAGAGATAGGTCAGTCCCATTTCTTCCTGCAGTTCCTTTAACATATTTAATACCTGCGCCTGGATTGAAACATCCAGTGCGGAGATCGGCTCGTCGCAGATCACAAACTCCGGTTCGACCGCTAATGCCCTGGCAATACCAATTCTCTGCTTCTGACCGCCGGAGAACTCATGCGGGAAACGGGACATATGGTCGCGGTTCAGACCGACGCGCTTCAGGATCGCCTCTACCTTCTGATCCACATCCTTGTCCGTCGCCAGTCCATGCAGTTTCATGCCGGAACCGATGATATCCTTGACCGTCATACGCGGGTTCAGGGAAGAATGCGGATTCTGGAAGATCATCTGCACATTCTTGCGGAATGCTTTTTCCTCTTCACGGGTGTATTTAAAAATATCTTTTCCTTTATAGGTGATCGTGCCTGCTGCCGGCTCATAGAGCTTTACCAGGCACCGTCCCGTCGTGGACTTGCCACATCCGCTCTCACCTACCAGTCCCAACGTTTCCCCTTTATAAATCGTAAAATGCACGTGATCAACTGCTTTCAGCACTTTTCCCCTGCCGACGTTGAAATACTGGCAGAGATCCGTGACCTGGAACAGGGGTGTGCTCCTATCAATTTGTTTTGCCATGGTGTCCCCTCCGTTTCTCTTCCGGCAGAGCCGCAACATTTTCCTCTTCTTCCTGTTTCTGCGCCTCAGTCAGCCCTTTCATGATATCCACCTTCGGCGCATATTCATGCTGCAGCCAGCACGCACAGGTATGTTCGTCTGAAAGCCTGTGAAATTCCGGCTGTTCTTCATAACAGACCTTCATCGCAAACTCACAGCGCGCTGCAAACGGGCATCCTTTCGGCGGTGCGAACAGATCCGGCGGTGTTCCGTCGATGGGCACCAGCTTCTGATTCTTGGAGGTATCCAGCGTAGCGATTGATTTGATAAGACCTGCCGTGTACGGATGTGCCGTCTCATAGAAGATCTCATCAACCGTTCCTTTTTCAGCCACCTTGCCGCCATACATAACAAGCACGCGGTCACACATCTTGGCGATAACTCCGAGATCGTGGGTAATCAGGATAATCGAGGTGTTTATCTTATCGCGCAGTTCCTTCAGAAGATCCAGGATCTGTGCCTCGATCGTTACGTCCAGCGAGGTCGTCGGCTCATCCGCGATGATGATGCTCGGCTTGCCGACCAGCGCGATCGCGATCATGACACGCTGCTTCATACCGCCGGACAACTCATGCGGATACTGTTTATAACGACGCTCCGGCTCATTAATGCCGACCAGACGCAGGATCTCCAGCGCCCGTTCCCTGACTTCTGCCCGGGTCATCCCCTTCCGTCCGACAAAAACCTCCTCGATCTGTTTTCCAACCGTCATGGTCGGGTTTAACGAGGTCATCGGATCCTGAAAGATAAATCCAATCTCCACACCGCGGATTTTCCGCATCTCGCGGTCTGTCTTGGTGATGATCTCCTCGCCCTTATACTTGATCGAACCGCCCTCAAAAAATCCCGGCGGCTCCGGGTTGAGCTTTAAAATGCACTGGGAGGTAACGCTCTTGCCGCATCCGCTCTCGCCTACAATTCCAAGAATCTCGCCTTCGCGTACATTAAAACTGACATCCCGGACGGATTTTACCACGCCGCCGTATGTATGGAACGAGAAGGTCAGATTCTTGATTTCCAATATATTTTTAGCCATTGTCTCCTACCTCCTATTCCGTTCCTCTCAGTCTCGGATCAAATGCATCCCGCAGACCGTTTCCAAGCTGGTTGAGCGCCAGTACAGTTGTACAGATAAAGAATGCCGGCACGTACAGCATATGCGGCGCTGCCGTCATCATACGGGTTCCCTCTTTTGCCAGAACGCCCCAGCTTGCCTGCGGCGGGGAAATGCCGAGACCGATATAACTCAAGAACGCCTCCTGGAAGATGGCGCTCGGGATTGCCATTGTCAGGTTTGTGATCAGAAGACCCATGATATTCGGGATGATCTCACGCACGATGATTGTGAACGCCGACTCGCCCATGACGCGGGCTGCCAGTACAAAATCCTGCTCTTTCAAGCGGTATACTTCGCCTCTGGTAAAACGGCAGGTTCCCGTCCATCCAACAATAACCATTGCAATGATTAAGCTTTTAACGCCGGAACCTAATACTACCATAACCAAAATACAGACGATCAGAGATGGAATACCATAAATAACATCGATAATACGCATGACGATCATATCAAACTTGCCGCCATAATAGCCGCAGAAACCGCCCAGCACTGTACCAATTACAGTATTTAAAAGGGCTGCCAGAAGACCGATCGTCAAAGAAACACGCGCGCCCATCCAGACACGTACCCAGAGGTCACGCCCCAGAGAGTCGGTTCCCAGCCAATGAGCTGCTGAAATCCCCTTGCTCATCGAGTAGGCATCCTGCTGGTCAAATCCGTAGTGGCTGAACATCGGTGCAAAGATCGCTAACAATCCATATGCAATCAACAGAATCAGACTGAAATATGCCGCCTTATTTGTCCGGATTCGTCTCCACGCCTCCTGCCAGAAGGTCAGGCTTGGTCGGGAGATCGATTCCATTTTTTCAATATTTTTACCTACCATCTCAAACTTGTCGCGGGTAATCGTGCGTCCATCTGTCAGGTTTTCGGATGTGCCTGCTGCTGCGCCGGAATTCTCAGAAGGCAGCACATTTCCATCTTTCATTTTCATCTCACCCATACTGCCACCTACTTTCCGCCGATCCGCACTCTCGGATCGATCACGCCATACAGAATATCAACTACCATGTTGCAGAATACCAGGAATGTGCCGTAAAACGCCGTCATGCCAAGGATCAGGGAGTAATCGTTGTTCTGCACACTCTCAACATAATATTTACCCATGCCGGGGATAGCAAACAGGGACTCGATAACAAATGTACCGGTCAGAACGGCTGCTACCGTCGGACCGAGGATCGTAACAACCGGCATGATCGCGTTCCGGATCTGATGCTTCCAGGTCACACGGAACTTGGAAATGCCCTTCGAGCGCGCCGTCTTGATGTAATCCTGCTGGACTACCTCCAGCATACTCGCACGCATGATACGCGAGACGGATGCCATCGTGTAGAATCCCAGTCCGATCGACGGCAGGATCGTGTAGGCGAAGCCTTGTACTGCGCGATCGGGAACAGCCCCCATTTGACTGCAAAGAAATGCTGCAGCAGCGCGCCCATGATAAAGTCCGGGACACTTGTACCAAATACAGCTACAATCACAAAGATTAAATCAATTTTATTGCCACGGTTTAATGCAGAAATAATACCAAATACAAGACCAAAGGAAATCGCAAAACATAATGCGCGGATACCAAGGTCTGCCGAATACGGAAATGCGCCTGCTAACAGGTCATTGACGGTACGGCTCGGATATTTGGTAGAAAAACCGAAATTTCCATGAATCAGATTATTCAGATATGTCAGATACTGCTGGAGTAAAGGTTTATCGAATCCGTAGTAGGCACTTAAATTGGCCTTTGCGGTTGCTGACATTTTCGGATCATTGAAGGGTCCGCCCGGCATCAGCCTCGCCAGGAAAAATACAACGGATACGAGAACAAACACAGTCACAATGGATATTCCCACCCGCTTCAGTATATATTTTTTCATAGGTTCACGCTCCTTTAACTACGGGAACATCCCAAATCCGGTTGTTCCGGCCGCCGGTTACGGCTCATTCATCCGCCAGGCAGCCACCGGATATGTACTGCGCTTCAGAAATCCAGCCGCTTTGCCGGATCCTGAAGCGCAGGTGCTTCAATCATCTTCTAAGGTTTTTCAATATGTTTTGGATAGATGATGGATTAGTTTGTGATGTCCACATACATATAGTCATAGTTCAGTCCAACAAAGTATGCGCCCAGATTCTGTACACGGTCAGATACCATATACGGAACCTCTCTTAACTGAAGCGCTACCAGTGCGCCGTCTTCCAGGAGTGTCTTCTCTGCATTGAACAGATTGTCCATACGCTCTTTACCGGAAGTTGTCTTGGAAGCGTCGATGTACTTATCGTATTCATCACTGTGGTAATTTAAGTAGTTGTAGCCGGAGGTGCTGTACCAGAGCTCCAGGTAGCTGTACGGGTCAGAGTAATCCGGTGCCCAGCCGCTCATGATGATATCGTACTCATCACTGTCCGGAACCAGGAGTGCGTTTTTCGTTGCGTACGGAACCATGTTGATATCTACGTTGATACCCAGGTTGTTCTTCCACTGGTTTGCAACAACCTCTGCCTCTTTCTTCGCTGTGTCAGAATCGGATACAACCAGTTTCAGGGAAATATCAGAAGCACTGGAAAGACCTAATTCAGATAATGCCGTATCCAGATACTCTTTTGCCTTATCCATATCACCCTGAAGTGGGAATGCCTCTAACGGATACTCGGTGCCGTACTCACCGTCCACGCCGCGAACCTGCGGAAGCACATATCTCTGGTTAGCCTGATATAAGCCATTGTGGGTCAGAAGAATGTATTCTTCACGGTTGACTGCGTAGTTC
The DNA here is from genome assembly GCF_003478145.1 of Clostridium sp. AF29-8BH. NCBI lineage: Bacteria > Bacillati > Bacillota > Clostridia > Eubacteriales > Clostridiaceae > Clostridium > Clostridium sp. AF29-8BH. The sequence continues at coordinate 21,671 of NZ_QUEL01000010.1, forward strand.
ATCGCCAGACGCAGGTTCTTGTTTGCCAGATATTTATTCCGGTGATTCAGTGCCGCATAATCGTCTGCGCCGTTGTAGTAGGACTGTGTCTTGCCCTCATACTGCGCTGCCAGCTCGGTTGGAACCTCTGCCAGATCCAGCTCGCCTGCATCGAACATCGAAACAGCGGTAGTCTGATCGGCTACGGTCAGAATCTCAACGCCGTCCAGACTGATCTTTTCATTGTCATAGTAATCTGGATTCTTCGTCAGTTCTACCTTGCCGTTACTGTATTCACTTACAACGAACGGTCCATTGTAAACCTGTTTATCGGCACTTCCGCCGAACTCATTGCCATATTTCTCAACCAGGTCTTCACGTACCGGCATGAATGCACTCATGCTTGTCATGCTGACAAAGTAATCAGCCGGATTCTCAAGCGTAATCTCCAGGGTAAAGTCATCCAGTGCCTTGACTCCCAGTTCATCCACCGGAAGTTCACCCTCACTGACCTTGGCACCGTTCTTTAAAACAGCACCCAGATAGCTGGCAGGGCAGGCTGCTGCCGGATCGCAGAGACGCTTCATACCGTACTCATAATCCTTAGCCGTAACAGTCTGTCCATCACTCCACTTTGTATCCTGACGGAGTTTGAAAGTATATACGAGACCATCATCGCTGACTTCATAGCTCTCAGCGGTTGCCGGCTGAAGCTCGCCCTGTACGTTGCGGTACAGACCATCATAGATATGATAGGAGACGGTCGCGTCTGCTACCGAGTTTGTCTTATCAGGGTCAATCGTCGCGATATCCGCCGTGTTGGAATAACGGAAAATCTTTTCGCCCGCTGCTGCGCTCTGGGAACTGTCACTTCCCGATTCAGCTGCCTTCGTATCATCCACCGAAGCGCTCGGAGTGGAACAGCCCGCTACACTCGCTGCCATCAGTGCAGCTAATCCCAGTGCAAGTAGTTTGTTTTTTCTCATAATATTCCTCCTTGTCCTTTTTTATTAAAGCTCAATCAGTTCCTTTGTGGCGCTGATCAGGTTTTCATTGCCTGTCTCCGTGATGAGAAGCTGATCTTCAATGCGGATACCGCCCCATCCTGGAATATAGATACCCGGTTCCACGGTCATGACATTATTGGCATGCACGATATTTTTAGAAACAGGGCTCATAAATGGAATCTCATGGACAAACATGCCGACGCCGTGTCCGATTCCTGTGTAGTGATATGGAAAATACTCGGTCCCCTCGATGATCTTCGTGGATTCATAATATGCATCCGATGCCGAAACCCCATCTTTTAAGAATCCTTCCACCGCAGCGACCATCTGCTGCTCAATCTTGTATACTTCCTTCTGCTTCGGCGTTGCGCGTCCGACTACCAGGGTACGCGTCATATCAGATAAATAACCATGATACTGGCATCCATAATCCATCAGGACCAGATCGCCGTATTCAATCGCCTTCTGGGACGGAATTCCATGAAGCAGGGATGTTCTCGCACCGGAGATGAGGATATTGCCGTATGGCTGTGTATCCGCGCCCTCCAGAACCATATAGAGGCTTAAACGCGCCGCCAGCTCTTTCTCGGTAATGCCGACCCGGATATCCTTCTGGATCTTTTCATATGCCCTTGAAGCAATATCACAGGAGATACGCAGGCACTCAATCTCTTCCGGCCTCTTGATGGAGCGGAACTCCTCGATGATGCCGTCCGCCGGTACCAGCTCTGCTTTTACCTCCGACTGGAGGTTCTGGTACTGTTCAACGGTCAGGTGGGCTGCTTCAAAGCCGATCGTCTTTGCCCCAACCTTTTCCGCCGCGTAGGCAAGTGCCTTTCCGATGGAACCGTAGGTGTCTCTCCAGTTCAAAATTGTGTAATCCGGGCACTCATAGGAAACCTGCTCGGTGTAGCGCGGATCTGTCAGAAAGAATTTTTCCTGCTCCGTGATAAAAAGCCAGGAATCTTCGCCGGTATAATGGCTGACATACTTTACATTGACCGGGCGGCTGATGAACATGCCATCCAGGTGCTCTTTCTGCATATACGCAAGTAACTGTTCCATGCTTACTCTCCTCCCATCACTGATTCTATTTCCTCTATCGTTCTGGGGATGGATGCTGTCAGATTCTCACAGCTATCCTCCGTTACCAGGCAGTTATCCTCGAGGCGGAAGCCGATGCCCCATTCCTCGCAGTAGATGCCGATATCCACGCAGAAAACCATACCCGGCTCTACGATATCGACATCGACCAGATCATGTGTGTCCCAGCCAACATGGTGGGCGCCGCCGTGCCAGATATATCTGCCGACATCCTCATACCGGTCACATAAGCCGATCGCTTTGAGCTGTTCGAAATTGTATTCCCTCGCCAGCCGGTCCACGTCTGCCATCTTCATTCCCGGCCGGATGATAGAGAACATGTGCTGCGAAGTCCGGTATGCACATGTGTAAAGAAGTCGCTGCCGTTCGGAAAACTTTCCGTTGCACGGCCAACCGCGCGATACATCATTGAAGAGGTGGTCGTACTGGGCGCCTACGTCGTTGAGAATCATATCGCCGTCCTTCGCCTGCCCTGTGTACTCATAATAGTGAATACAGAAATTATTGGCTCCCGCGGAAATGATACTCGGAAATGCCGGTTCAAGGCATCCGTGCTGCGCCAGTGCGTAGTCGAATTCGGCTTTATACTGGTATTCGTACATTCCCGCTTTGATGCCTTCATCATCGCCAGAATGCCGTCCCTTGTAATCTTGACTGCCTCCCGCATCGCCTCGATCTCACACGGCTGCTTGATGGTGCGCTGGCGGCGTATCTGACGGGAAATATCCGTGAGTGTGGCTGCCGGGTACCACTTTCTAAGTTTCCGTGCCATCCGGATACTCTCGGTATCTGCATCCTCCGGATCGTGCCGATACAGATCCATCGCAATCCGCTCAAACCGTCCGCTCCGCATCAGAAGTTTCAGACGGTTTTCCCACTCGCCGCTCGATGCGATCTGCGCGGCCCCGGATCGCGCCCTGGCCTCCTCCGGTGTGAACCGTTTCCCGGTCCACCGCTCGGCCAGCATATCCGGCGGAAGTATGTAAAGTGTTTCCTGTACCTCTTCTCCGTCCTTCTCTGCCATCAGGACTGTGTGTTCCTGCCCGATGCCGGTCAGATAGAGAAAACTCCGATCGGCATAAAACGGATAATTTTCATCGGCTGTTTTTCGGATGGAAGAACCGGAAAACAGGAGAAGCAGGGTGTGATCCGGAAGGCTGTCATACAGCCGCTGTCGGTTCCCTTGGTAAAATTCTGCATTCATAGTATTTTCCTTCCTGTCTTTTAAATGATTTCCGTATACTTTTGTATCTATCTCACAAATAGATGCATCGTAATCTTTTGTCTCCCGACACGTGTCATTATACCGTATAAATCAAAATTTTACAATTATTTTTCAGTATATTTTGTAATTTTTTCATTTAATGCAAAATTTCATATATATGATAGGAAATCCTTTCAATTTTGAAAAGAATGTAAAAGCATATCTATTTTTTCCCAAAAGTGGTACCTGCAAAAGAAGCATTTCAATGAAAATGTGGAAAGATGGTTTTGAGCCCAAACTAGAAAATTAGGAAAAAAAGAGACCATCCAATTCTCCTTTTTCAGATGAATCGGACAGTCTCCTGTCTCCGCCCTGCGCTGACAGCTGCGGTTTCGTTCATTTTGAATCTCTTATAAAGATACTACAACACTTTCTTTCGCGCACTCTGGAAGATCGGCTGCATTCATGGATATGCTTAAAACGAATTTTACATGATATTTCTCACTGATGGTCTCCAGCGTCTTGTAGGTCTCTTCAATATCCGCTCCCTCGAGGCAGGCAAGTTTCAGGAAGCTGTCAAGATACATCTGCTCCAGATCGTGATCCTGGCAGATAATACCACAAATAAATCCGATAAATCCATCGCTGGTATCAATCGGATATTCCTGTACATTGATAAGGCGAATCTGGTTATTCAACTCATACATATGTTTGGAACTCTTATCCAGATAGACAACGGATCCCTTGGCTTCTTTGACAGCCGTGTTCGCCATATCGAGTAAATATTTAGTTTTTCCTTTTCCCTTTGCTCCTGCGATGATCTGAACCATAACAATCTCCTCCTTGAGTTTATTTAAGTTGTATGTAAAATCTTTTATTGTATAAATAATTATAGTATAAATTTATAAATATTGCAATCACTTATTTGAAATTTTAGTCAAAATTTCCGTCATATTGTCATAAAGTGACGGACGATTTGCAGATTTTAGCACAATCGATATATATTCCTTGCCATCGTCCCCATCGCTCGCCATGATCAGGCAGTAGCCAGCCGCCTGTGTGGTGCCGGTTTTGCCGCCTAAGACAGTCACTCCCTCCGGTGCCTCGCGATCTCCCTTCAGATACCAGTTGCCAACCTTCCAGACCTGCTGTTTTGCGGCTCCATTTGCATCGGTATAATCAGCTGTATAAGACTGCGCGTTGATGATCTCACAAAACAGCGGCAGTTTAAGCGCCTCGTTGAAAATCAGATAGAGATCATATGCCGTTGTATAGTGGTCGGTGCTGTGCAGACCATTTGCATTGACAAAATGCGTGTGGGTCGCACCGAGTTCCTTCGCTTTCGCATTCATCTTCTCCACAAACGCATCCGTGCTTCCGGCGATATGATCCGCAATCGCATTGGCTGCATCGTTGCCGGACGGAATCATCAGTCCGTATAAAAGCTGCTCCAGCGTAAAGGTATCGCCCGGCTTGATGCCTGCCATCGAAGCGCCTGCCTCGTGGATCACGACATCGTCATTTGCCGTCACCGCATCGGAAAGATTGCCTTCCTCGATCGCGATGATCGCCGTCATTACCTTCGTGATGCTCGCCGGGTACATCTGGTCATAGATGTTCTTACCATATATAACGCTGGAGTCGGTCACATCAAACAATGCGCCCACCTGCGCCGTCACCGCATCATCTGGAGCAATATCGCCGTCTGCAGATTCCGGTACGCAGAGAGAAGAGGCAAAAAAGGGCGCCAGCCCGGCACCTGCCGCTGGCGTCATCTGCGCTTCCCGTTCTTGAAATGAATATGCCTGTTCCAGACCGCGGGCACCACAGCCGATCAGCATGCTGATACCGCAAAGCATCAGTGCGCCCGCAAGTCCGATTGTCTGTTTTCTCATTTGTACATCTCCCGCCATTCCATATCGCCGCGGTCAAGCGCCTTAACGAGAAGCTCTGCCGTCGCCAGGTTTGTCGCCATCGGGATATTGTGAATATCACAGAGGCGGACAACATCATTAACATCTGGCTCATGCGGCTTCGGCGCCAACGGATCGCGCAGGAAAATCAGCAGATCGATCTGATTGTGTTCGATCTGTGCGCCGAGCTGCTGGGAACCTCCCAGATGACCCGGCAGATATTTATGGAGGGTCAGATTTGTAACCTCCTCAATCAGGCGGCCTGTCGTTCCTGTCGCATAGAGTTCATGCTTGCTCAGGATGCCGCGATATGCGATACAGAAGTTCTGCATCAGTTTTTTCTTCGCATCATGTGCGATTAACCCGATATACATCTATACCTGCCTCCTTAATGATTCCTATTTTTCATAACCATAAAATTCAATTTCCATGCAGCTTCACAGTCCATGCATGTACTTACTGAACGGTTACGTTATTTCGTTGCAATCCAACATTGAGAACAACTCCCATTCCGATAAACATACTGAGCAGCGAACTAAGTCCGGAGCTTATGAAAGGAAGCGGAAGACCCGTGTTCGGGAAGATTCCCGTGGCTACCGCAATGTTGGCAAAACTCTGGAACGCCAGAAGCGCCGCCATGCCCGATGCAATCAGACGTCCAGCTGTGTCCTTCGCGCGCGCCGCAATCCAGAGGCACTCATACACCAGCAGCGCATAGAGGGCAATGACCGCCACGCCGCCGACAAACCCAAGCTCCTCTCCGATAACAGCGAAGATAAAGTCCGTCTGTTCCTCCGAGAGGAAATTTCCATTCTTGACGGAGCTTAATGTGTTGTTAAAAAGTCCCTTGCCGCGCAGCTGCCCGGAGCCGATCGCCATCATGGAGTTATCCTGCTGACGGTTCAGATCCGTAAATTCACTGCTGCTGTGGAAAATCTTTCCCATGATACGCTGTGCCTGGTATTTCTGGAGAAACGGGATGAATCCCTGCAGCGACAGATAGATAAGCGCCGCAAATCCAGGTACCCCGACCGCCACCGCACCGGCAATCCATTTGTAACTGATACCGGCTACATAAACCATGCACAGAATCATGAAGCAGATGACGATGGTGGTGGAAAGGTTCGGCTGCAAATATACCATGCCGACCGGAAGGGCACAGATAAGCGCCGTCATCCCCAATGTCTTTGGCTCATTGATTTTATCCCGGTTTCTGGAAAGAAAATTCGCCAGGATGAGGATCAGACCGATCTTTACAAACTCGGACGGCTGGATCTGAATCCCGCCGATCCGCAGCCAGCGGGTCGCGCCCTTGGTGGTACGTCCAAACAAAAGAACTGCCGCCAGCATTCCGGCACAGACCACATAAATAAGCGTGGTAAATCGGAAATACTGATGGTAATCAATCAAAGACAGAACCAGACAGATAATCAGGGATACAACCACTCCGATAATCTGTTTTATCACAGAGGAACGGTCCTGATTGCTGGCGCTCCCGACAACCAAAATGCCGAGAACACTCAGCAGAATCATATAAATGAGGGCTCGAAAGTTGTAATTTCTAAATTGGTAATCGAATATCATGCTGTAAATGGCTCCTTAAAGTAAGAACCGGCACCGACGCACAGACCGCCGGGAATACCTCCGCCGGCTGTTCTGAGGATGTCCTCAGAATCCGGAGTGTCACATCCCCCGGATCAATCTCCAGATAACGTGACACGCTCCTCAGGAAATCTGCGCGAATCAGATCCAGAAGTTCCGGCGAACAGCCCGCCCGATCGGCAGTCAGAAGGTGTTTTAAACGCTTTCTGGCTATCTCGCCGGAATTCTTTTTCGTAAACAGTTCTGCAATCAGAATCATAGCGTCCCCTCCTATGCACGTTTGAGGAAGCCGGATATCCGGGACCAGAAGCCCGGAGACGCATCAAGCTGTATAAATGGTACCGATTCTCCAAGTATTCGTTTGCATATGTTTAAATATGCCTGCCCGGCATATCCATTCATGCCGACCAGCGGTTCGCCCTGATTCGTGGATATAACGATATCCTCATCGTCCGGGACTGTGCCAATCACAGGGACAGACAGAATATCCATCACATCATCCACCGACATCATATCGCCCCGGCGCACCATATCGCTCCGGATCCGTTGATGATCAGGTCCATACGCCCGACCCCGGATGCTTCTAAAAGTCCGATGATCCGGTCAGCATCCCTTATCGCGGATACCTCCGGTGTCGTGACAATCAGCGCCCGGTCCGCCCCGGCGATCGCATTGCGAAAGCCCTGCTCAATCCCGGCGGGACAGTCAAGCAGTATATAATCAAACTCTTCTCTTAAGTCTTCTACTAATTTTATCATCTGCCCCGGACTCACGGACGACTTGTCCCGCGTCTGGGCGGAAGGTAATAAGAACAGGTCAGGATATCTTTTGTCTCGAATCAGCGCCTGCTTCATCCGGCAGTTTCCCTCGATCACATCGACCAGATTGTAGATAATCCGGTTTTCCAGTCCCATGACGACATCCAGGTTTCTCAGACCGATATCGGTGTCGATGAGAACCACCCGTTTGCCAAGCATGGCAAGCCCGGTGCCGACGTTCGCTGAGGTTGTCGTTTTGCCGACGCCTCCTTTTCCGGAAGTAATAACGATAACTTCGCTCATAGGAACATCCTCCTGTATTCTGTTTTACCATTTTATTCTACTCTAAAAAGTAGAATAATTCCAGTCTTAAATCCATTAAATACGCTAAATAAAATGAAAATAATCTAAAAAACTTTTTTTGACCGATTCTACGTCAATGTTTCCATCGGATACCGATGCAATCATCGGTCCGCGCCCCATCTTTTTACCCTGACTGCGCGTTTTGGCTGTCAGATCAGCAATCCGAAGGTGCATCGGCGACATTTCCAGCGCGGTGATCACCGCGTCCTCACTTCCCGCCGCCCCAGCATGGGCGGAACCCGCCAGCGTGCCAAGAACGACGATATTGCCCCGTGCGCTGACACGCGCGCCGCGCTCCACATCCCCGATGATCACGATGCTCGCATCGGATTCCAGCAGATCGCCCCGGGATAAATTACCCTTATAGAATTGTCCCGTCCGGGCAGTCAGCTCCATCAGCCGCTCGGTCAGCGCCTTTTCACAGCGGGCGATGCGGTTAGCGTCAGTATCCAGCAGACAGAGAATCTCTATCTGGGAATTGGCGGTAATCGCATCCGTCACCTGCAGTTCCTCGATTGGGGTCAGTTCTCTCCCCTCCAGGGTCAGCGTCATCTGGGCGGATCCCCAGAATTTTTCACTTTCTTTAAACTTTTTCCCTACATCCTCCAGTAACTGTTCAAAGGGGGTGTCCGGATTCAGAATTACCGTCATACCGGACTTACATCCCTTTATTACTACGGAACTTTTCATAGTTCCATCACCTCTTAATCTCCATTGATTCGTTCATTGGACGCATCCAATGCTCCTGAATTCAGGATATCATCCAGACTCGCATAGCCATAGAAATAACGATATACGTGTTTTGCCACCATCGCTGCATTCGAAGAAGAATATCCATTCGGGATACTGACCGTCACCGAAATTTCCGGATTCTCATACGGTGCAAACGAAATAAAGAACGCGTGGTTGCCCCGTTTCTGGGACTCCTGCGCCGTACCGGTCTTACCAGCCACGTGTACGTCCAGACCATCAAACACGCGCTTGGTCGAACTGTTGGTAACTACCTGGCGCATACCTTGTTGGACTGCATCCCAGGTGCTTGTCTGGAAATCAAGGGTTGACGCCACAGCCGGCGAATAATCCTTGACCAGATTACCCTGGGAATCCGTCTCCTTATCAATCAAGCTCAGATCATAGACCGTGCCGCGGTTGGCAAGCGCCGTCACATAGCGGGCAAGCTGCACGCTCGCAAACTGGTGCGTACCCTGTCCCATACTGGAACGCTCCGGATCGGTATCACTGATAGACGGCGTCGCCTCCGAGATTTCAATGCCCGAAGTCCGGTCCAAACCGAACATGGTCGCATATTTTTTCAGCGTCTCCAGACCTTTCTCCGGTTTGTAGCTTCCATCTGTCTCTGTGGACAGGCGGTGCGCCACCTCCGAGAAGAAATAGTTACAGGAATTTTCGATACCTCCCACGACGTTTAACGGTCCGTGGAAGCCCGGATATTTCCAGCATCGGATCGGATTGCTGACTTCCTCATAAATACCGGTACAGTTAATCATATCAGAAAGCGTGATTGCCCCCTCTTCCAGACCTGCAATCGCCGTGATCGGCTTAAAGGTGGAGCCTGGTGCTTTCAGCGTCTGCGTCGCATTGTTTCGCAGCGGCAGCGACTGATCGGCATTTAGCTGGGCAAAATAGGTGCTGTCCGAAATCCGGTTGTTGTCATAGCTTGGATAAGATACCAGTGCCAGCACCTCGCCAGTCTTCGCGCTCGTCACGACACAGCTCGCCGTACACGGGTCAAGTGCCAGCTGCGCCGGTGTGATCTCAATATTGCGGATCTTATTCATCAGGAACTGGTACGCATATTCTTCCCCGCTGACACGCAGCAGGTTGACCTCATTCTCATCGTATGCAAGCACATTCTGGGAATAGAGCGCCATGCAGAGCTCGCGCCCGGTCACAACATTGTTATTGATTAAATACTGATAAATCAGTTTCTCGAATGCCGGATCCTGTTCCAGATCGCGGAAACAGTCGTCCAGCAGTGCCGTGAAGACATCGTCCGCATTCGAATAGCGGCTCTGGATGTCCAGCTTCGTCGTATCGATCCAGTTGTTGGCAATTCCATAATATAAGTATTCCCGCAGACTGATCGTACCGTTCTTCCACGCCTGATACATGTCACTGGACGTATCAATCGCATCACGCTGGACAATCGCCTTGTTGCTGGAAGAAAGATACGAATAGATATACTGCATATATGCCTGCATTTCCTCTGACAGCGCGTTCATCGGCGTTGCATTTTCAGACTGCAGTTCGCCCCGCAGTTCCTGTTCAATCCGCACGCGTGAGCTCTCGTACTTCTGATAAATCTGCTGTTCCACATCGGATGCCTCTTCGGAAGCAAAATTGTCAATCGAGAGGACGTTGTTGTTGATCAGCTGGAAGTATGCCTTCTTGATCGGTATCTTAATACTGGAAGAATCGATATAAGCGATATCTTTCTCATCCTGGTTGACAATCGTCTTTAACAAGACGCCCGCCAGCTGCTTCTCCAGAATGTGGTAAATACCCTTCTGAAGGTTCAGATCGAGGGTCAGCCAGATATCGTTGCCTGCCACTGGTGCGACTTCCCCGGTCACGCTTAGGATTCTTCCGACGTTATCTACATATGCCGTCTGGGAACCTTTCTTACCCTTTAATTCCAGTTCCATCGAGGATTCGATGCCGGTACGGCCTACTACATCATTTAACTCATAGTCATCGTTGACCGCCTTTAACTCCTCCAGACGTTCGCTCGTTACTTTTCCCGTATATCCAATGATCGGCGCAAAGTAGAGGCTTTCATTGTACACACGGATCGTCGATTCCTGTATATTGACGCCCACCAGATCGGCTGCGTGCTCTAAAATGTCTGCAACGGTCTCATCGCTGATATCCGTCGCGATCGTTGTCGATTCGTACTTCTGGAACGCGGTAAAACGCATCGTGTAGCGGATACCGACGATCTGCAGCGCCACCTCATCCGAAACATCGATCGGATTGCCGTCTTTGTCAAGCGGGCGCCCGTCCCGGTTCTTATCGTCACCGAGTGTCAGGTGGTACTCCTTTTTCATCCGCTCCAGCAGATCTGGCGCTGAAATGTCGGACGGGTATTTTCCATCTGAATCGTCCATCTCATCCACATTTTTAAGGCCATAATAATCGCGCAGGAATCGCTTGCGTCCGGACTGTGTCTCGGAGGTATACACGACATTTCCATCGTGATCGAGCGTAAGCTCTAAACTGGTCTGTGCGCTCTCACCGTGTTTATTCAAGATCGATACCAGATCGTAGAGCATCGTGTTCCACTGTGCATCCGTCTTGTATGCACCGGTATCCTGTATGGTAACGTCGTATGCCAGTTCGTTGTACGCCAGCACATTGCCGTTCCGATCGTAGATATTACCCCGCGTGCTGGCAGTCTTTATGACTTTTTCCGTCATCGCTGTATATGCATCCTGATACTCTTCGCCCTTGATGATCTGCAGGTTGAACAACCGCATCACCAATGCGGACGACATCAGGCAGAACACAACCGCCAGGACAAAAAGCCGGGAGGTAATCACTTTTTTGAACCATTCTCGCAGATATTCTTTCAGGTCATCAAACAATGTTCGAATCTCTCCTTTGTTCCCATTCTTTCAGTTTCCGGTTGATAAAAAGGAAAAACCGGTATACGACAAGCGTCGTAACCGTGGTAAATATGATCTCCGGGATAATGATGGAGACCAGATAATGCCCAAAATTCAGACGATTCCGTATCAGGAACCGGAATACATAGATGTACAGGTTATAGATTAAATCACTTGCCAGGCTCAAAAGCAGCGGCAGCGTGATGTAGTCTTCATAATAATACTTGTTGCAGATTCCACTGACATACCCCAGATTGATGAAAAACAGTGTATAAAAGCCAAATGGTCCACTGTAAAACAGATCCATAAAAAGACCTGCCACCAGCCCGTAGAACATCCCCCGCTCGCGCCCCTCGATGAAGCTGCACACAAACACCACAATCAGCAGCAGGTTCGGAGCCGAAGATAAGAAGGCGATCTGTGGGAACACGCAGATCTGGATCGTGAATGCCAGAATCAGCATGACAAGGTTAATCAGCAGCTTCCGCATTATTGTCGCCTCCATCCCCATTTTTCAGCTGGGTGATTACCAGTACCTCCTGCAGGTTATCAAAATCTGCAACCGGAATGATTGTACCGGATTTGGTTACGTTGTTGGCATCGGTCGTCAGCCCGGAGGCATAACCGATGAGAATGCCCGGCAGGAAAATATCACTGATGTTGGAGGTCACGATCTTGTCGCCCTCCTGGATATCTGCCTCTTTCTTGATATGGTCAAGTCCCAGCCGTCCATCCTGGTAAAGCGTCAGGTTGCCGGATACATTACAGGTATCGCCGGTCCGCAGGGACATGCCGCTGACGTTGCTGTCATCATCGATGATCGCGCGGACAGTTGCATAGTTTGCCCCGACATCGGTTACAATACCGACCAGTCCGCCGCCTGCCATGACGTTCATATCTTCCTGGATGCCATCGTCCGCTCCCTTGTCGATCCGGAATACCTGAAACCAGTTTCCAGAGTCCTTTGCAATGACACGGGCGGCTATTTTTTTATACTGCATATATTCCTGATCAAGCTGATACAGCTCTCTGAGACGGTCTAACTCGTAAAGCTCCGACTGCAAGCGGTTGTTCTCTTCCACCATCTGATCCAGACGCATCTGGAGATTTTTGTTCTCCTCCTGCGCCTCCCGCAGGGAGGAAAAATTTTCAAGCGCATTGTAGAGACCTGTGCCGATCGCGTTGACGCCTGACTGCAGCGGTACCAGAACAAAACCGACACCCGTCCGAAGCGGCATCAGAAAGCTTGATTTGATAGACGTTGCTGTAATCAGCACAAGACAGAAGGCTGACATACCTGCCAGAATATACTTGCTGTTTTTCATAATGATAGTATTCCCCGTTCTTTGAAACTAAAATAGGCTTGTTCGCCGATAATCACATGATCCAAAAGCCGGATTCCCAGCATAGCGCCCGCCTCCTGAATCCGGACGGTCGTCCGCCGATCCTCCGCACTGGGGGTAGGATCCCCGCTCGGATGATTATGTACTAAAACGATGCTGGCTGCATGATAGCGCAGCGCCTCGATAAATATCTCCCTCGGAGACGCCGGAGAGTGATTGAAGGTTCCCCGAAACAGCAGGATATCCCGAATCAGCCTCTGCTTCGTATTGAGGATCATCAGGTGCATCTCTTCCTGCTCTTTGTGACGCATTTCCTCCATATAAAAAGCGGCGATCGCCTCCGGCGCCGTAAACGCAGGCGCTTCTGAAAGCGTCAAGGTGCGCCAGATCCGCTGTGACAGTTCTCCCACACACAAAAGTTCGATTCCCTTGACCCTGCCGATTCCTTTCTGCTCCATCAGTTCTGGAAGAGTCAGATGCAAAAGCCCTAAAATCCCCGGCGGCTGCGCCTGCGCCAGAATCCGGGTTGCCAGGGAAAGTGCCGACTCCTGCCGGTTTCCGGTCCGGATAAGGATCGCTAAAAGCTCGGCGTCCGTCAGTGCCCCAACTCCCTCCCTCTCACATTTTTCGTAGGGGCGGTCTTTTTCAGGGATATCTTTCATGGTAAGACGCCATCCAGCGGTCGGTTCAGAACTTTTTACTGGTTTCTTTGTTTCTTTTTTCATTGATTGTCCTCCTGCGTGCCTCTCCTCTGCATACAGAAAGCCATTCCCACCAGGCGGGATTCTTTGATTAAATCAGACGATATGCGATCAGTGCAATGACAACGCCGATGATGCTCGCCATCGTCACCCGGATTGACAGACCAAACGTGATAACCAGGATTCCTAAATCAAGAACAACCGGGTCCATCAGACCGAAGGATTGTCCGTAATTCAGCCACGACAGTCCCCTGACGCCGGAGGCCATATTTCCGATAAATCCACCTAACACAATCCCTGTCATCAGAAGCAGCAGCAGAATCCAGAAATTTTTTGCTCGATTCATGATACTGAATACCGTCCCTTTCTATAATCTTTATTATCTTAGCACAAACTGCCGGAATGTGTATAGACAGTCCGGCAGATTTTTTTTTAAAGTTTTCTTAAAATTAATTACAAAATCATTCAAAAAACGTCATTTCTAGTCGATTTTGAGCTGCTCAGGTTTTACTATGCCCGCATCCAGAAGCTTCTGCAGGGACATTAAAATGCCTAACTTCGCATGGTACCAGGTCAGTCCGCCCTGGAAGAAGACGCTGTACGGCGGTTTGATCGGACCATCCGCGGAAAGTTCTATCGAGGATCCCTGGATAAAGGCACCTGCTGCCATAATAACCTGGGAATCATACCCCGGCATATCCCACGGTTCCGGCGATACATAGCTGTCAACCGGCGCCGCCGCCTGAATGCCCTGGCAGAACGCAATAACACCCTCCGGTTTTCCAAACGTGATCGCCTGAATGATATCATAGCGCGGCTCCGTGCTGTTCGGAACCACATCAAAGCCCAGGCGCTCATAGACGTTTGCCGCAAAGATAGCTCCCTTTAATGCGCCGGATACAACGGTCGGTGCCAGGAAAAGTCCCTGGAAGAAGGACTGGTTGACGCCAAGACTGGCGCCGACCTCCCGTCCGAGTCCCGGAGAACCAAGGCGGTACGCTGCATTTTCGATGCACTGTCTGGTTCCGGCGATATAGCCGCCGATCGGCGCCAGTCCGCCGCCCGGGTTTTTGATCAGGGAACCGACTACCATGTCCGCACCGAGATCGCTCGGTTCGATCCGCTCAACGAATTCGCCATAGCAGTTGTCTACCATACAGATCACTTCCGGTTTGATGGATTTAACAAATGCAATCAGTTCACCGATCTGCTCTGCCGAGAGGGTTGGACGGGATGCGTATCCCTTGGAACGCTGGATGGTTACCAGTTTTGTCTTCTCGTTGATCGCCGCGCGGATGCCGTCGTAATCGAAGGTTCCGTCCGGCAGCAGGTCAACCTGACGGTATGAAATGCCGTACTCTCGCAGGGAACCGTTGGACTCGCGGATGCCGATCACTTCCTCCAGAGTATCATACGGTTTTCCCACCGGCGAAAGCAGCTCGTCGCCCGGGCGCAGGTTTCCGGCTAATGCCGTGTAGAGCGCGTGCGTTCCGCACACGATCTGCGGGCGCACCAGCGCGTCCTCAGTGTGGAATACATCCGCATATACCTGTTCCAGCGTCTCACGTCCGAGGTCGTTGTAACCATACCCGGTTGTACCGGAAAAATGAATATCGCTGACGCGGTTTTTCTGCATCGCAGCGATTACCTTTAACTGATTGTACTCTGCATTGCCATCGATCTCTGTGAAACGATCTTCCAGAGCCGCTTCGATTCTGGCTCCATATTCAAGCACTTCTTTCGAAATGCCGAGGTCGCCATACATTTTCTCTAACTCCATGGTGCTTCCTTTCCTGTTGTCGGTTATTCTATAATTCTTTTTTGGTTTCTTATACTTTGGAGTGTTCCATCCATCTTATGAATCACACTCCATAATACCCGCTTCCGCCGCTAATTCCTGCAGAATATGTTCCAGCACGCGTTCCCGGTCATTATCAAATTCCGGCAAATATAAGAAACGCACGTCGCGTTCCCGCCGGAACCAGGTAAGCTGACGTTTCGCAAAATGGCGCGTATCGCGTTTCAGGATATTGACCGCTGTCTCCAACGACATTTCGCCATTTAAATATGCCAGAATTTCTTTATATCCAAGTCCCTGCATCGCCACTGAATCACGCCTGCAGCCCATCGCCTGCAGCTGCCTCACTTCCTCGACCAGTCCCTCTTCCATCATCTCATCGATCCGCTTCTCGATCCGCTCATAGAGAACTGTCCGATCGGTATTTAATACATAATAGAAGAAATGGTACGGTGAAATCTTTGCCCGCTCCGCCTCATTGTGGGCAGAAATCTTCTCGCCCGTCTGCTCATAATATTCCAGCGCGCGGATCACACGTTTTACATTGTTTGCGTGGATCGCCTCCGCCGATTCTGGATCGACCGCCCGCAGGCGCTCATGCAGGACTTCCGCCCCCTGTTCGGCTGCCAGACGTTCCATCTCCTCCCGAAACTGCGTATTTTCGTCGATCTGGGTAAAATCAATATCATTGAGCAGCGCCTGAATATAAAAGCCGGTTCCACCTGCCACGATCGGAATTTTTCCGCGGCTGTAAATATCTTCCGCCGCCGCGCGGGCAAGCGCCTGAAACCGCACGACATTGAAATCCTCAGTCGGCTCTAAAATATCGATCAGATGGTGCGGCACACCGTCCATCTCCTCCAGGCGTATCTTTGCCGTACCGATATCCATGTGGCGGTACACCTGCATCGAATCCGCGCTGATGATCTCGCCGCCGATCCGCCTGGCAAGCTGAATGGACAGCGCCGTTTTTCCGACTGCCGTCGGTCCGGTCAGGACAATCAGAGGTTTTTTTTCAGCCGCTTGTTCCAGATTTCCCATAAGACTTTCTCTCCTTTTAATGGGTTATACAATCCGTTTGAATTTCTTCTCCAACTCATATTTGCTCATCGATATGATCGTTGGGCGTCCATGTGGGCACGCATACGGATTTTTGAGTTCCAGAAGCTCATCGATCAGCTTGTCCGCTTCGGCAAATGATAATGTGTGATTGCCCTTGACCGCCGCCTTACACGACATCGTCGCCACACGCTCATTGATGAGATCCGGGGTTCCGCTTCCATTGCCCTCCGCCAGATCGTCGATCATCTCCATCAGAAGCTCGCGTTTTGCGACGGAAAAGAGGTTCGCCGGAACGGCACGCACCGCGTACTCCTTGCCGCCAAACGGCTCAATCTCAAATCCGATCGAGGTAAAATGTTCCATATACTGCTCTAATTTGAGCTGCTCACTGCTGTTGAGACTCAAAATGATCGGCGGATCGATCATCTGGGAGGTGTACTCCCTCTTTTGAAGGGATGCCATCGTCCGCTCATAGAGGATTTTCTCATGCGCCGCATGCTGATCAATGATGTACAGATTATCATGATACTCCACCAGCCAGTATGTGTCAAACAGCTGTCCAATCAGGCGGTGGTTCGCACGCGCCGGTTTGGTCAGGAGTTTATCTTCAAACAGATCCATCTGACGGGGCTTTTCAGATGGGGCGGACTGGGTCGTTCCCGTTGAAACAGATGCAGGAGATGCAGCTTGCCCCGCTGAAGCTGAGATGGATTCGCTGGAAGGCGCTGACGTGGCCGGCTCTGGCAGATCTGACTCTGTATTAATTGAAACATTTTCAACTCTGCCGGTTGTGTCGGTTCTTCCAAACACTTCATCGAACCGCCCCGTTCCTGACACAGCCGCATTTGATCCGCTGCCGTTTTCAGCCCCATATCCCGGCATATCTTCCGAGACCGACATCATTTCTGCCTGCGACGCTCCCAGACGTTTCGTCTCAAACGGTTCCGGATGTTCCTCACGGATACGGACCGGTTTTAAGGACGGACGGCTGCCCTGGCTGCTTTCCATCTTTCTGGTTGGAAGCTCCGGCAGCACTCCCTTTTCCAGCCCCGGAATCTTCAGCTCTTTCTCTGCATTCTTCTCATTCTCCAGCGAAACCGCCGGAATCAGTTCCCGGTTAGCGAGTGCCATCGCGATCGTATGGTAGACCGTCCGGTAGATCTGTTCGCCGTCTCTGAAACGGATCTCCATCTTCGCCGGATGGACGTTGACGTCAATATACGACGGATCGATCGTAAATTGCAGCATCGTAAATGGATACTTGTGCTGCATCATGAACGGTTTATATGCGTCCTCGATCGCCTTTCCGATGATACTGCTCTTGATATAGCGTCCGTTGATGAAATAATTTTCATACGTGCGGTTGCCGCGCGCGATCAGCGGCTTACCGATGAAGCCGCCTACCCGGATCGGATCAGCTCCGGCATCCACCTCAATCAGGTTTGCCGTGATCTCGCGTCCAAAGACCGCATAAATTATATCTTTTAAGTTATGATTTCCAGAGGTATGGAGACGGCTCTGGTTGTTATTGATGAAACGGATGGAGATTTCCGGATGCGACAGGGCAATCTTTTCGACTAAATCTGCCACATGGGACCCTTCTGTCGCCGGCGTCTTTAAAAACTTCCGGCGTACCGGTGTATTGTAGAACAGATCTCTGGCGATAAAGGTCGTACCTTCCGGCGCACCGACCTCCTCCAGTCCCAGTTCCTCGCCGCCCTCGATGCGGTAACGGGAACCGCTGATCGAATCGTTTGTTTTCGTGATCAGTTCCACCTTCGCCACCGACGCGATCGACGCCAGCGCCTCGCCGCGGAACCCTAACGATGCCACCTGAAACAAATCCGACGCCGTCCGGATCTTGCTGGTCGCATGGCGCTTAAATGCCAGTGGGATCTCCTCGCGCACAATGCCGCTTCCGTTATCCGTCACCCGGATCGTCTGCAGACCGCCGCCCTGAATCTCCACCGTGATCGCCGTCGCCTTCGAATCGATCGCATTCTCCAAAAGCTCCTTGACAACCGACGCCGGCCGTTCAATGACCTCGCCGGCTGCAATCTGATTGATTGTATTGGAATCCAAGACCTGAATCGCTGCCATCTATCTCCTCCACATCCTTCCTAAACTCTTTTTTACTGGTGCATCCACCGGTTTTTCAGCTTCGCCTGCAGCTTATCTAATGTATTGAGCGCATCCAGCGGAGACATCCGGTTTACTTCCAGTTCCATGATCTCCTTGATGATATCGTCCTCATTGACCGTGTCAAAGATCGACATCTGCTGCAGATCTACCTCGTCCGGTTTTGCCACCTTTTTGCGCGTCTGGGTTCCCGGACCATTTTCTGCAATCTCCTTCGCACGCGCTGTAATGTCGGCATCGCTCAACTCTTCCACCAGTTCTTTTGCCCGATCGATGACCGGAGCCGGAACGCCTGCAAGCTTCGCCACCTGGATGCCGTAGCTCTTATCGGCGCCACCCTTCACGATTTTACGCAGGAAGACGATATCGTCGCCCTGTTCCTTGACCGCAATACAGTAGTTGTTGACGCCGCTTAAGGTTCCTTCCAGCTCTGTCAGTTCATGGTAATGTGTCGCAAACAGCGTCTTAGCACCCAGAATCTTCGTATTACTAATATACTCCACAACCGCCCAGGCGATCGAAAGACCGTCGAAGGTACTCGTACCGCGCCCGATCTCATCGAGAATCAGAAGGCTGTTTTTCGTCGCATTCCGCAGGATATTCGCAACCTCGGTCATCTCCACCATGAAGGTACTCTGACCAGATGCCAGATCATCCGAGGCGCCCACACGGGTAAAAATACGGTCGCAGAGACCGATATCCGCCTCATCCGCCGGGACGAAGCTTCCGATCTGCGCCATCAGCGTGATCAGCGCCGTCTGACGCATATAAGTCGACTTACCAGCCATGTTCGGACCGGTAATGATCGAAATCCGGTTCTTTCCGTTGTCTAAATATGTGTCATTGGCGACAAACATCTCGCCGCCCATCATGCGCTCTACGACCGGATGACGTCCGTTTTTGATGCGGATGATGCCCTTTTCGTTGATATGAGGTTTCACGTAATTGTAACGCGTCGCCACCACCGACAGAGACGCCAGCACATCCGTCATCGCGATCGCACGGGCGGTACTCTGAATCCGGTTTACCTCGCCCGCGATCTGATCGCGCACCTGGCAGAACAGATCATATTCCAGAGAAACCAGCTTGTCCTCGGCGCGAGAATGATATCTTCCAGCTCTTTCAGCCGGTCGGTCGTATAGCGCTCTGCGTTTGTCAGGGTCTGTTTACGGATGAAATAATCCGGCACCAGATCCTTAAAGGAATTAGTCACCTCAAAATAGTAGCCAAATACCTTATTGAACTTGACTTTCAGGTTTTTGATGCCTGTCTTTTCGCGCTCGCTCTGCTCTAACTGTGCCAGCCAGTCTTTTCC
Organism: Clostridium sp. AF29-8BH; assembly: GCF_003478145.1. NCBI lineage: Bacteria > Bacillati > Bacillota > Clostridia > Eubacteriales > Clostridiaceae > Clostridium > Clostridium sp. AF29-8BH. Next base: position 41,585 of record NZ_QUEL01000010.1, read on the forward strand.
TTCCGTCTTTGCATGACGCAGACGGTCTGCCTCCTCATGGTAGCCTTCCTTGATGATGCCGCCCTCGCGCACCGTGATCGGCGGCTCTTCCACGATCGCCTTGTCAATCAGTTCCTTCAAATCTGCCAGCGGATCCAGAGCGGCTTCCAGGTTTTTAAGCAGCTCGCCTGAAAACTCCTTCAAAATCTGTTTGATATACGGAAGCATCGCCAGTGAATTGCCAAACGCGATGAGATCGCGCGGATTTGCCGTCCGGTAACTGATGCGTCCGATCAGACGTTCGAGATCGTAGATCGGATTCAGATATTCGCACAGCTCCTCGCGGCTGATATAGTTCATGTTCAGCTCTTCGATCGCATTCTGGCGGCGCAGGATCTCCTCCCGGCTGATGAGCGGCTGCTCCACAAGTGTCCGCAGCATACGGGCGCCCATCGCCGTTTTCGTCTTATCAAGCACCCAGAGAAGTGTGCCCCGCTTCTGCTTTTCCCGGAGCGTCTCAGTAAGCTCCAGGTTCCGGCGCGTGGACGTATCCAGCATCATAAACTGTCCGGTCGTATAGACAGTCAGGCGCGTCAGGTGTTCCAGTGTATTTTTCTGCGTCTCATACAGATACTGCAGGACAGCGCCCGCCGCGATCGCGCCCGTCTCATAGTCCGCCAGTCCCAATGCTTCCAGGTGCTCTACATGAAAATGTTCCCGCAGGATTCTCCGGCAGGAATCATCAGAAAAGAACCGATTTTCAAGTGCTGAGATCACGGCATTTAACCGTACCTTCAAGTCCTCTAAATCGATTCCTGACATGTAAAAAGCCTCGTTGCAGATAAGCTCCGACGGCGAAAATTTATAAATTTCATCTAACAGACTGCGCTCGTTGCGAACCTCCGTCACAAGATAGTCGCCCGTGCTGACATCAACCGTCGAAACGCCGAATACACCGTCTATGTATACAATTCCCATCAGGTAATTGTTTTTTGATTCCTCCAGAACCTGTGAATTTGTCAGGGTTCCCGGCGTCACCACCCGGATTACCTCCCGCTTCACAAGTCCCTTTGCCTGTTTCGGATCCTCCATCTGCTCTGCGATGGCGACCTTATAGCCCTTCTGGACGAGACGGCTCAAATAACCCTCTACGGCATGATAAGGAACACCGCACATAGGCGCGCGTTCCTCCAGTCCGCAGTCTTTTCCAGTCAGGGTAAGTTCCAATTCTTTCGAAACAGTCTGGGCATCCTCAAAAAACATCTCATAGAAATCGCCAAGACGATAAAACAGAATACAGTCCGGATACTGTTTTTTCGTCTCCAGATAATGAGTCATCATTGGTGAAAGTGCCACAATTTACCTCTCTTCATCGCGATCCGCCCGTTTTCCGGCACTTCACTCATCTGAATGCCAGACCGGACAGACCGCTGTCGTTTTATTTTAGTTGAATTTCGGATCCGTCGGATCCCAGGTCTGCTGATCGGAGATCGGTACCAGCTCCGGCTTATCAAATGGAGATGCTACATTGGCATCCTCGTATACCTGTACAGTCGTTCCCAGATGGCAGTTATCATATACCCACTTGGAGTTTCCACAGGTCAGGCGTACACAGCCTAAAGAACGGGAAACACCCAGACCATTATAGCCGACGGTCAGAAGGTTATTCTCATTCGGGGTTGCGTATGTAATCGAATGGAACAGGAATCCCTGTGTGATACGGGTTGCATACTGGGTGTAAGTATCATTTACCATCAGTCTCCAGCGATATTTCTCCGGTGTCTTGAAAGTTCCAATCGGCGTATCATCACCGACGGAGGTCAGCATCGCTTTCACCGGAATAATATATCCGTTATTGCCGTCTTTTGCATAAACCGTCAGGCAGTTCAGTGTCTTATTTACCTTCAGGAGATAATCGGACTGCTTGCCAATCAGGCTGTCTACGTCCTGAACCAGACGACCGCAGGAGTCAAAGTAGAACTTGTAACCATCGATATACTGCCAGCCGGTCTTTGCGTAGCCATTTTCAAAATAATAACGTACAAAGTCATCGGAAAGCCAACCGTTATATACGCTTCCGTCCTCATTGAACATAACCGTTGCATTTTCTGCTACGCTCAGTCTGCTGGAAGCAGCTGATTTGTAGCGCGGTGCTGCACTCTGCGGACCTGCGCTTCCCTTCGGAACTAATACGACTTCAATAGAAAGGATCTTCTCGCCGATATCCACGGTACCAGCCACTTCGCCATTCTTCGCATATCCCATCTTGCCCTGACCGCTGGATGTAACGCTATAGTAAACATCGTACATCTTCTCAGCCTGACCGGAAAGCTGAATCTGGATCGCCTCTACCCAGCTTCCAGAACCAACCACACCGGTCTGGATGCCGTCATGGTACCACCACAGATAACCGCCTGTGTTGGTATATGCACGGTAGGACACGCCGCCGATCCCCTCAAAGTTTTTCAAATCCATCGCAAATGCAGAAATATCGCCTTCCGCATTATACAGATAATTGACGCCGACATGAAGTGCCGTGTTCTCATCCTGCTGCCCGGTTCCCTGGTTGAACTGCTCTGCCGATGTTGACGAACCGGTGTTTGGCATACCGACTGTACCGTTTGCAATATCATCTGCCGGTCCTGCATATGCGACAGAAGCACTTCCTGCCAGCATGCAGGCTGACAGCAGAACCGTCAATCCTTTATAATGCTTTTTCATAAATTTATCCTCCTTAATCTACCAGGGATCCCATATAGTAAAATCCCTTGGATTCCTTCAGATATACTTTAACAATTTTACCAATCAGCTCTTTTCCACCTGGGAAATGAACGATTGTGTTATTGGACATACGTCCGGTTACCAGTCCCTCCACGTGACTGTCCGGTTCCTCCACCAGAACCTCCTGCACCGTATGGACATCTCGTCCACAGACCTGTGCGGAAATCGCCTGTACCTCTGCGAGCAGACGGTCGAAACGTTCTTTGACAACTTCTTCTGGAACCTGATTTTCCATCGCTGCCGCCGGAGTTCCGGTGCGCTTCGAATAAATAAAGGTAAATGCGCTGTCGTAGCGGACTTTCCGCACAACCTCCAGTGTCTCCTCGAAATCTTCCTCCGTCTCTCCCGGAAATCCAACGATGATATCCGTCGTCAGGGAAATATCCGGTACCGCCTTGCGGATGCGCTCTGCCAGTTCCAGATACTGCTCCTTCGTGTAATGGCGGTTCATCTTCTTTAGGATCTCGCTACTGCCCGACTGAAGCGGCAGATGCAGATGGCGGCAGATCTTCTTGGAAGATGCCATCACTTCGATCAGCTCATCCGACAAATCCTTCGGATGGGAGGTCATGAAACGGATCCGTTTAAGCCCCTCAATCCGCTCTACCCGGCGCAGAAGTTCTGCAAAGGTAATTGGAGATTCCAGGTTCTTTCCGTAGGAATTGACATTCTGCCCTAACAGCATGATCTCTACGACGCCGTTCTTAACCAGCTCTTCAATCTCACGGATGATGTCCTCCGGCGCACGGCTGCGCTCGCGTCCGCGCACATACGGGACGATGCAATAGCTGCAGAAATTGTTGCAGCCAAACATGATATTAACGCCAGACTTAAATGTATATTTGCGCTCCGACGGCAGATCCTCAACGATCTTATCAGTTCCTTTCCAGATATCGATGACCATCTTCCCCGTCTCAAAGCGCTGTTCCAGCAACTCTGCCAGTTTATATACATTGTGCGTGCCGAAAATCAAGTCCACAAAGCGGTAGCTCTTCTTTAATTTCTCTACAACCTCCGGCTCCTGCATCATGCAGCCGCAAAGTGCGATCATCATGTGCGGATTCTTTTTCTTGAGGCTGTGAAGATACCCTAAACGTCCATACACGCGTAGGTTCGCATTTTCACGGACTGTACATGTATTGTAGAGGACGAAATCCGATTCCTCACTGGTTCCTTCCACAAATCCTGCTTCCAGCAGAATACCGAGAAGCTTTTCTGAATCGTGTGCATTCATCTGACATCCAAACGTCGAGATAAAGCAGGTCAGCGGACGCCCCAGTTTGTCCGAAATCTCCTGTACTTTCTGGCGGCAGAGTGCCATATAATACTGCTGGCGATCCGGTTCCTGCTGCGGTATACCGCCCACCGGAATCTGACATTTGTCAGACACAAACACGCCTGCTGCGGATTCGGACGAATCGTTTGTATGTAAATCCATAAATTGTATTGCTCCTTACTATTCTTTCATTATCCTAATAATCCTAATATTTCATACATTAGATAATATTACTATATGGCGCTCATTTTCGCAAGTCCCATTCCTGCCAGAATCCTTTCCAGTTTCTTACAAAATACTCCGGTTCATGTATCTGGAAGCAAAAACAGAGTTTACCACACGGCTGCTCTGTTCCTGTATGCCTTTGATATGTTTCTGCTTCGCGCGAGTGCGCCAGACATTACAAAACTTTAATTGTCTGCTCCGGTGTCACAATATATGCCATTTTTTTATCGTGCTTTTCGGTTTCAAATGCCGGAAACAACTGGAATCCATAGCAGAGTCCCACCGCCATATGGTCCGGTTCTGCCGCAAAAAAGCGGTCATAATACCCCGCCCCATAACCGATGCGGTTTCCGTCCTTGGAAAACCCCACGCCAGGCGTGATCACCAGCGCTTTCGGCGCATCTGCCTCCTGACATCCGTCCGCCGGTTCCGGGATGCCATATGCCCCCGCCACAAGCTGACTCCGATCTGTGACATAGAAAAAACGCATCTCACGCCCAAACACCCGCGGCAGCGCTACCCGGCAGCCGCTCTTTAACAGCTCGTCAATCAAATATTCCGTACTTGCCTCACCGCGCACACTCGTATAGGCATACACTGCCGTCCCGGCTGATGGAAAGAGAGGGTGGAGACGTTCTAACAACGCCTCATCCCATCGTTGTTGTTCTTCTGGCAGCAGAGTCCGGCGTTTTTGAAGGACATATGCGCGAATCTCCTGTTTTGATATCTGCGATCCAGATGAATGAATAACCATCTCTTCTACCCTTCAATTAATTCTTCGTATCCGTAACGCCGCCGTATTTCTTACCCAGATCCGTAATAGAACCGTCTTTCTCTTTAATCAGTATCGAATTTAACTGTCCTCGCATATTTCCACGGATTGACTCAATGTACTCCTTTCGAAGCGCTGCCTGCTCTTTTTTCTCTTCTTCGGTCAATCCAACTGCCTGGCTCTTATGATATAACGTATTAATACGGTCAATTCTTTCCTGTTTCATCTATCATTTCTCCTCTTATAATGCTTGTTTCTTCGCAGCTACAGGCAGACATCCTTACTATAAAGCCTAAAGCCGCTGAACCATTCTCTCTCACAATTTAATTTTGGGGATAGCATACTTCGCGATAATTGCCTCTGCCGTCTTCATCCCATCCATCGCCGCCGAGGTAATGCCACCCGCATATCCAGCGCCTTCGCCGCATGGGTAGATGCCCGCGATCGTGCTGCTCTCCATCGTCGCGTGGTCACGCGGAATCCGCAGCGGCGAGGAGGTCCGGCTCTCTACTCCGGCAAAAACCGCATCCTCGCGGTCAAAGCCATGAATCACATGTCCAAAATGTTCCATTCCCTCTAACATCGCTGCCGAAAGCGCTTCCGGCAGCACCTCCCGCAGATTTCCAAATGCAAACTGTCCTTCAAACTGTGGTGTCACTGCTCCAAATCCCGTTGAACTCCGGTTTTCCCGGAAATCTCCATAAAGCTGTACCGGGATTTTTCCGCCGCCGCAGCGGTATGCCGCTTCCTCCAGCTGACGCTGGAACGTTACGCCGCCAAGTGTGCCCGGCTGTGGAAAATCCTCCGGTGTAACGGTCACAATCAGGGCGCTGTTTGCGTTTGCACCGGCACGATCGTGGTTGCTCATGCCGTTGATTGCCAGCCGTCCCGGCTCTGAGGATGCATCCACAACAAAGCCGCCCGGACACATACAGAACGAATACACGCCCCTGCCTCCGGAGGTCTGTGCCGTCAGCTTATAGCTGGCAGCCCCCAGATTCCCGGCTTCTTCCCGTCCGTACTGGCTTAAGTTGATCTGCGTCTGTGGGTGCTGGATCCGCAGTCCCACCGCAAATGCCTTTGCCTGCATGTCGAGCGGTTTCTCTGCCAGCATCGCAAAGGTATCGCGGGCGCTATGCCCGATCGCCAGCACCAGTGCCGATGCCGGAATCTCCTCCACCGTCCGTCCTGCCTCCGACGTGCCTTTACGGGCACTGACGCGGATGGAACACAAATGACCATTCTGTGTCTCAAAGTCCTCCAGACGGCAGCCAAACCGTACCTCACCGCCCAGACTCTCTATCTCACTTCGAATATTCTTTACCACCGTCCGCAGAACATCCGTTCCAACGTGCGGCTTGTTCACATAGGTAATCGTCGGATCCGCGCCCGCCTGCGCCAAGATTTTCAGCACTTCCTTATTCCGCCCAGATGGATCCTTGACCAGCGTATTCAGCTTTCCATCTGAAAACGTACCGGCACCGCCCTCGCCGAACTGCACATTGCACTCCGGATCCAGCGTTCCATCTGTCCAATAGCGTGCAACCGCCTTTGCACGGCTGTCCGCATCCAGCCCCCGTTCCAGAATAAGAGGGCGATATCCGGCACGCGCCAACATCAGACCACAAAACATACCTGCCGGACCAAAGCCCACGATTACCGGTCGTTCCCGAAGCGGCTCTATTCCCGGATCGGGCAGGCGGTACGCCTCTTCCTTTCGGATCTGCACATTTACACTGCGCGCACGTTTGACAATCGCCGCCTCTTTCCCTGCCACTGCAACATCTAATGCATATAAATAGTACAGATCTGGCTTTTTGCGCGCATCCAGAGACTGGCGCACCAGCTCCACCGACTGTATCTGATCTGCCGATACTCCCATCATTTTGGCAGTTTTCTTGCGAAGATCTGCCTCACTGTGGCTGACCGGCAGTTTTACCTGATTTACTCGTATCATTTATCTGACTCCCTTCCAGCACATTTTCCAGCTGCTGCACCGCTGCTCCACGCCCACTGGAGATTATAACCGCCGCAGATGCCATCGACATCCAGAATCTCCCCGGCAAAATATAATCCTTTTACCTTCTTCGATTCCATCGTCTGTGCGTCAACCTCCCGCACATCGACGCCGCCGCAGCAGATCTGTGCCTGTTCAAAGGAATTTGTACCGTTCACGCTGACCTCAAACCGGCAGAGCAGATCCCCCAGCGTCTGAATCTGTGCCTCTGTCAGGCTGCCAACCGTCCGATCTGGCCGGATTCCTGCCTGTTTTAAAAACAGAGCTGCCAGTTTTTTATGTATCCAGCCGGAAAAAAAGTCCTCCACCTGCCGTTCTTTCAGGCGCTCACTCCGCTCTTTTAATATCCGGCGTGTCTCCGTTTCCGGGCATTCCGGATAAAAATTGAGTACCGCCCGTACATCCTGTCCCTCATCGAGCGCGCGCGCCGCAAAGCGGCTGACCTGGAAAACCGGAATCCCCGAAATACCATAATCCGTAAGCTGCACCTCGCCCTTGTCCTCCGCCAGCTTTCTGCCATCGCTGTAGAGTATCACAGAGGCATCCGCGCGTACTCCGGCGAGCTGTTTAAAGAACTTTTCCGGGCAACGAAGCTGAACCAATGCCGGAAGCGGCTTGATGATATGGTGTCCCAGCCGTTTCGCCAGCTTATATCCGCTTCCATCCGAACCTGTACCCGGTGCCGCCTTGCTGCCGCACGCCAGAATCAGCGTCTCGCCCGAAAAGCTCCCCTGGGACGTCTTCACTTCAAACCGGTGTTTCGCATCTTCGCGCGGCGTGATCGAGAAAACTTCACATTCCGTCACCACCTGAACCGACTCCCGCGCAAGTCCCAGACGGAGTGCATCTAAAACAGCGCTTGCCTGCCCGGAATATGGATACAGATATCCGTCCCGTTCCCGCGTCAAAACGCCGAGATCCTCAAAATATTCCAGTGTCATCGGAAGCGTAAACGTCCCAAGCGCCTTCCATGGAAAATCCGGCTGACCACTGCGGTAGCAGAACGGCTCCTGCAAACGGTTTGAAAGGTTACAGCGTCCATTGCCGGTAGACAGGATCTTCTTGCCGACCCGGTCTTTATGTTCCAGCAGAACCACCTGAGCGCCCTCCCTGGCAGCAAAAATGGCAGCCGTCATTCCGGCTGCTCCCGCTCCCACTATGATTACTTTATTCTGACTCATCCCTATTTCCCTTCCTGACCGTTTGCTTCGTACCGTCCATACGCGGACTTTATTCTTTGTTTTTTGACTGTATTATAATCACATCTAACTGCTGAAAGACTCCAGATAGTGAAACACATCCGTCATTGTGTCGAACCAGACTCCTTCCAGCAGTTTTTCCTGTTCTTCCACGGAAAATTCTGAGAGCGGCATATGGGTCTGGAAACAGACTTCGCCGCTTGTTCCGTCAAAGATAAGCAGCATCCCATCCTCCGCCGTCAGACAATAGCCGGATTGTTTCTCCGCCACTTCCGGTTCCGGGTTCAGAACCGCATTATTCTCCGGCATCCGCTCTGACTCATACACGCGCCCCGGTACCGGTTCCGCCCGCCGTGGACGGTACCACCAGAGCCCTGCCGCCAGAAGCAGAAGCATTGCAAAACAAAAAAGCGCCGCAAACAGTATTCCCTGATATTTTCTCATAATAAGGATACCTCCTGTTGTGTATCCTTATTATTCACTTTTTTCTAAATTTTAATCATAACTAAATTTCTAACCCTACATCAGATGCAGCTTCCGGCAGATGCGTGTGAGTTTCCGTCCCATCGGCATCGAATACATCTCATCTTCCTCGATACAGTGCAGCTTGATAAGAAGTACGCCATATACCGCGACCGCCACAAGCACCGCCAGCAGCGTTCCCAGCACATTGCTGTGGATCACCAGCGTAACCCCACGGTACACGCCATATGCCGCCGCGCCCATAAATGCTGCGCTGATCGCCGGCAGCAGGAAGGTCTTGACCATCTCCTGGCGGTAACCGAGTGTGTTGTGGATCGCGATCGCATTTAAAATGCACATAAAGAGCGCAAACAAAATACTTGCAAATACCATACTGTAGATACCCATATTGAAGATCATCAGCATAATATACAGCGCAATCACGTGTAATGCCAACGAAATCAAGGCGTTCCTCACCGGAACATTCATCCGGTTCAGTCCCTGTAAGATTGCATTGGTAACCGTCGAAAGCGACAGGAAGATAACGGCTGAAGCGCCAATCATCATCATACGGATCGCTTCCGCATTGTTGCCGCCCCGGAATAACAGGTTATTGACCGGCGCTGAAAGTACCGTCAGCCCCACCGCCGACGGAATCGCAATCAGCATAGCAAACCGGATCGCAAGGGCTGTCTTCTCAATCGCCGCCTTTCGATCCTTACGCGCTATTGCACCGGACAGCGAAGGAATCAGCGACGAGGACAGTGAGTTCGCCATCGCAAGTGGGACGTGTACCAGCAGCATATATTTGTTGTTGTAGATACCCCAGAGGGCTAAAAACTCTTTGCCGCGTCCCAGCGACTCCATGCCGTGCGCCATGATACCGTTGTCAATAACCGAGTTAATATTGTAAACACCCGAGCTTACGATAACCGGAATAACGGTAAAGAAGAAGATTCTCGAAATCTGACGGTAGGAATCCACACTACCGCTCCGATCCTTGGCAATCCGCCGTTTTGCCGTCGGACGGTAGAGTAAAAACAATACCAGCACAAATAACAGGGCTGCAAACGCGCCGCTTCCTGTGCCGATCGTACCGCCTGCCGCGCCAAATGCCTGTGCATATCCATCTTTTCCATATACTTTCGCTGTATCCAGTCCCACCTTGAAAAGGACGCTGGCGGCCACCACACTGATAATCGCGTTGACCACCTGCTCCAGGATCTGGGAGATCGCCGTAGGAATCATCGTTCCATGTCCCTGGAAATAACCGCGCAGTACGCCCAGATACGCCATGATCCAGATCGTTGGCGCAAGTGTGCGGAGTGCATACACGCAAAACGGCGTGTTAAACAAGGTCGTTGCAAAAAAGCCTGCAAAATTCCAGGTAATAAAGCATGCCAGACCACCTACGACCGTCGCATAGACAAGCGCCGCCCGCAGAACACGGTTCATATTGCGGTACTGCCCTTTCGCAAGGCGGGCCGCTACCATCTTCGACACCGCCAGAGGCAGACTGTACGATGAAAGGATCAGCATGATATTATATACGTTGAATGCCGTCGAATAATATCCCATGCCCTCATCGCCGATGATATTCGTCATCGGAACGCGGTACAGAATACCGATCAGACGCACAATGATACCAGCAACTGCCAGGATCGTACCCTGAATGACAAAATTTTCTTTCCTCACCGGAACCGCTTCCGGCTTCCGGCTGCTTCCTGACCGGTTACGGCTTCTGCCCGCACTTTCCCGGCTGCCTCCGGCTGCTTCTTCTCTACGTCCTGCCGTGCGCTGCCGGCTGATTATCTCTCTTTCTGTCTCTTCCCGCATTCCGGGTTTTCTTCTACTCCGTCTGTTCTCCATAGAATTCCGCCTTATCCATACGGTCATTCGGAAGGATGCAGACCCAGGTCTTGCCCGGATTCAGCTTGATTTCCTGACCGTCCATATCGTAATACTTTGTGACGCCGTAAGCGCCGTCTTTTTCCCAACGAATCAGAATGCCGTGTCCATTTGTAAAATAATACCCCGTCGCCGGTGTATGGACATCAATATCCAGATATTCCGTCGGTTTATAATATTTCCACAAACAGTATTGGAAAATAATATTTTTAACCGCTATCTGTCCTTCATCTCCCATATGCGGACCGCCATACTGATACCGGTAGTACAGCCCGTCCTCCGGGTGATACTCAAACCAGGGATTGCTTAACTGATAACCTGGCACTACTTTGGCCGCTGCGATACCATCCTCAAAGCACACCGGCGCACTCTCCGGCGCAAAAGTATAATGCCCCTCATAGCTCTCCGGATACGCATCCGCATAACCGCTCGCCTCGATCGCCTGGCGCAGCTTTGGTCCCGATGCATAGGCATTGTGCGGGGTCTTCCGATCCTTGGTCCGAAAATACGCAGATACCCCATTACCTTTGATTCCGTCTAAATGTTCCATCTGCTCCAGATACGGAAGTGCAAACGTATTCTGCCCATAATGTGCATAGACTGCCTCAAATTCCCTTGCAAAAAAAGTATAGTATGGGCGGCAGCTCCGGACGGAACCGATCCGGTCCAGATCGTCATAGTCCTCTATCAGTGCCATATATCGGTTCATGCTGCCTTCCACCGGTGCCTCATAGACCACTCCGGCATGGTTGATGCCATACTGCGGAAGCGCCGCCTTGTCATTGCTCATCATGATTGCAAGCGGACGGCGGTTCGCCTTTGCGACATCGGTCCATTCCCCGGTCAGATAACTCTGTATCTTCCCGTCTTTTTCGCAGCGTTCCTCCGACTCTGCTTCCGGCTGCGTTTCGACCTCCGTCTCTGTATTTAAGGACAGCTCGCGTGTCTCCTCCTGTGTCTCTGCTGCCGTTACCGATATTTCTTTGTGAGCCGAACAGCCTGACAGCCAGCAGACTGCCGCCAGAGTCAGTGCCAGTGCCTTATTTTCCAACTGTTTTTTTTCATTCCGTACTTCCCCATCACATCCCCATGTGCCTCTTTTCCCAGATGGGCTCTCCACTTACCCTCCGGTTCTTTTTCCTGCTTTTAGCGTGTATATCCCTTGCCAGCCAGGATTTCCTCCTGTTTTTTCTCCATCACAAGGCGTTCGTCATCTTCCATATGATCGTAACCGCACAGGTGCAGCATACTGTGTGCCACCAGGAACGCCAGCTCGCGCTCCTTAGAATGACCATATTTCTCCGCCTGCTCGTCAACCTTGTCGATCGAGATCACGATATCGCCCAGAAGAAGTTCGCCCGTCTCCGGGTTAAAATAGTCCTCTGACTGCTCTTCCAACCGTTCAAAATCGGACGGCACATCGTAATCCCCCATCGGAAAAGAGAGGACGTCGGTTGCCCGGTCGATTCCTCGGAATTCCTTATTAATACGATGAATCTCCTCATCATTTGTCAGGACTACATTGACCTCCGCCTCATACGGGCATTTTTCATAATCGAGTGCCGCAACCACGATCTCCTCGATGATCGGACGGTAATCTACCTTCCACTCCCGCTCTGCTTCATATTCGATCTGGATTGTCATCTGTTCTTTCTTCCTCCATCTTTCCGGTCACGCGTCCCGGAACTATTTCTCCGGAAACCGCGGGACGCATCCGCATCTTTTTTCTCATACGCATCGTATGCCTCTACGATCTTCTGTACCAGCGGATGGCGGACTACGTCGCTGCTGGTCAGATAGCAGAAGCCGATATCGTCAATTTTCTTGAGTACATGAATCGCCGTATCCAGTCCGGACGTAGCTCCGGCAGGCAGATCCTTTTGCGACTGGTCGCCCGTCACGATCACCTTGGAACCAAAACCGATACGTGTCAGGAACATCTTCATCTGTGCCGGGGTCGTATTCTGCGCCTCATCGAGAATGATGAACGCATTATCCAGGGTACGACCACGCATGTACGCAAGCGGCGCCACCTCAATCAAGCCCTTCTCAGAATTGTGCAGGTAACTTTCTGCCCCCATAATCTGATACAGCGCATCGTAAAGCGGACGCAGGTACGGATCGATCTTGCTCTGCAGATCGCCCGGCAGAAAACCCAGTTTCTCCCCCGCCTCGATCGCCGGACGCGTCAGGATGATCCGGCTTACCTCACCGCTCTTAAATGCCTGAATCGCCATCGACATCGCCAGATACGTTTTTCCGGTACCCGCCGGACCGATGCCAAATACAATCATCTTCTTGCGGATCAGATCCACGTACTGTTTTTGTCCCATCGTCTTCGGTTTGACCGGCTTGCCCGTGATCGTCCGGCAGATGATATCCTTATCGATCTCGAGAATCTGATCGTCCTTCTCCGTGAAGGACAGCGACAGGGCGTAATCAACATTCTGCTCGGTAATGGTATTGCCGCGCTTGGAAAGCTCTAACAGATTGTTGAACACACTCTTCGCCTGCCGGATCGTCTGCTCCGGACCGATGATTTTCAGCGCGCCGTCGCGTGTGATCATCGTCACGTGCAGCGTCCGCTCAATCTTTTTCAGATACGCGTCAAACTGTCCGCATACATTCCGCTCATGTTCCATCGGAATATCAATCATTGTCTCTATTATGCTCATTCCTTTGCTGTTCTCCTTGTGTCACAACTTGAATCGGCTCCTCCGTCTGAAGCCGTACCTCAAAATGGCAGACTCCGCCATTTATTAGTATTCTACCATCACTTGCCATAATATGTACACCTTTTTCGCACAATTTTTCTTCCGTCTCCTTTTGAAATGCCGCTGACAGCGCCGCAAGCTCTGGTTCTGTATACCTTTTTTCGCAGACAGACGTCTCCCGGTACTCACTCCACCCGACAGAAAGCGGCAGATAAAAATCAAGCGGGAGCCGCAATTTCCGGTACTCCGTCCGGATCGTCCAGGCAGGTTTCATCCGCCTGCTTCGTCTGAAAAAGCCCCACCGCTCCGCCACATCGAATGTATGTTCTATCATATCATAAAATTCTGGAATTTTCCAGTAAAATGTGTGTGTTCCTGCTTCCAAAGCAATTCCGTATCGTTTCTTTCCCGTTTCCGTCCGCATTTCCCTCCAGAGAGGAAGCTCCTTTCTCCCGACCCGCTCCCGGATCCCATATATATCTGCATCCGCCCGCACCCGGTAAGAGGAAATTTCTTCGCCTCCATCATCTGTGATCGGCACCGTTCCCGACACCAGAAGCTGCCCCTTTTCCACCGTATCTCCCGCCTGTACAAGCGGGATTCCGCTCCGAACGATTACCGACGTGATCCGCGCGTCTGATACCGCCGCCAGATCGCACGCCTCGCCGGACTCCACTTCCTGACGGACCGGAACCTCGCTCTCCCGCAGGCGGATGAAAAGGCGCGTCCCATGCAGGCGCACCGACACCCAGGTGATATCTTCAAATGACTCCCGCAGTTCTTCCTCCAGCCTCGCACAGGAAATCCGCTTCTTAGGAATTCCCTCTTCAATCTGCAGCGTCTGGAGGTAATGATTCAGCTCACTTTCGGTATAACGCCGGTTTCCGCTCCAGTCGATCTCCCAGATAAATTGTGCCAGAAACAATAATAACAGAAAAAAAAGGACGAAGCTGACCGCCCACCATTTCCGTTTCCGGTTCCGCCAGAGAAACACCGGCAGTCCACGCTTTTCAACGATATGCAGACGGACTCCCGCTTTTCTTGCCAGTGGCGCACACCGCTTAAAATCGCGGATTTCCATATAAAACAGCAGATTTGCCTGCTCTTTTTTTACCTGCCAGACATTTAAACCTGCCAGTGTACAGAGATTCAGGAATCTCTCCGGGGAGGTGCCGCGCATGTTAAGCCGCACTATCCCATGTAGAAGGTGTCTTACCTTCGCCATACTCATTCCTCACAGCACCCCAAATTCGACAGACACAATCTGCCCCGTGACCCGCAGATTATCGCGGTCATAATACTCAATCGAAAGCCCCTTCCCCTTGATAGTAAGCCGGGTGTTCTTTCCCGTCAGCCGCAGCATTTCGTCGGAAAAAAAGAGAATGCTCCTGTAATTTTCCACCACAGCCGCCCGACTGCCGGTAAATACAGAAGCATCTCTCCGAGAACGACGTCCTCCGGCAGATGGAGCGCCGAAACGATCGCTTTTTTCTGTCTGCCAAACAAGCGCCTACCGCCTATTTCATTGTTATTATCTAATATATGTAGGAAAGCAGAAACTATGCCGTTTACTATTTTCCCGTCAAACCCACTATCATTTCCAGCATCCGCGGCACACAGTAAATCAACGGCAATGCATACCGCAGGGAAACCACCGGTCCCAGCAGAAGTGTTCCCCAGCAGCCTAGCAGAAGCATCAGCGGAATGATCTCATACGCCCGGTGCTTCCAGACTGCAAATCCTGCCGCAAACAGCATCAGCCAGAACGGAAATGCCTGATTGAGAAGCACCGACAGCACCGGAACCGACTGGAATGCGGGTGTCAGTGTCGCCTCCCTCAACCAGTCCGAAAGCGCCTGAAAATGGCTGTTACGCGTGATATGCAGGATATTTAAATTACCTTCCAAGTATGCCCCATCGTATAAAATATAGCTGATCCAGTACTGGCTGTCTCCCATATACCAGTACCCCCAGTTCCCCATCAGAAATGAATCCAGATAAATACCCGGATGGCGCTTCCCGATTTCCGCCCAGGTACGAACGAAGCGTCCTATATCTGCCTGCATCACTTCCGTATGGATCCATTTTTCACTGGATCCGCATTGACACGGACATACTCGCTGAGCGCCTGCGGGTCAATCAGCGTCTCGATATATTCCTTTTCCTCCGGCGTCAATTTCTCCGGAACTTCATGATACATGCGCGCCAGCTGCTGCATCGGCACGCACAGCATCTCCCTCGCATCGCCCTTTCCCACGCCGAACGCCGTTGGAATCGGACCGGATAAAACATACCATAAAGCTGCCACCAGCAGAGATGCCCCGATAAACCAGTTTCTGCGATACACTTTTTTTCGTAAAAACAGGCAGACTGCCAAAACAAAAAACAGGAACACATAGATTCCCTGATTTCGGAACAGGCACATGAAAAACACACTCACAAAAAAGAGCAGCCAATCACCCGACTTTCCCACTTCTTTCCGAGAACCTGTTCCGTTCGGATTTTTCTCTTTATCCAGCTCTCTTTCTTTATCCAAATCCTCTTTCTTCTGGCACATTCCCCGCCAAAAATGCTCCGGATCCTCCGCCAGACAACATGCCGTATCAAATGCCAGCAGGAAAAATGCGCCAAAGAGCACATCCTTCGTCGTGACAAAGGAAAAGACCGTCAGATACGGATTCAGGATCCAGAACGTCCACGAAGCAACGCAGAGCCATCGCGGTGCCCGCCGCGCTTTCATCCGGCACAGACACAGGGAAAATACCGCACTCATAAAAAACGACTGCGACAGCGCATACAGCGCCATCCCTGCCTGATAGGTATGGAACAGACGCCCCGCAATCTTCATGCAGAGTCCCAGATATAGCGTGTGAATTAATGGATGGTGGGTTGTCAGCGGCAGTTTTCCATAAAACTGAAGGAGCTGCGCGGACGCATCGTAAGAATAAATGCCCGGATAAACCGCCAGAAAAACAGGAAGATAGACGCACCAGGAGAGAAACATCCATTTCAGCCATGTCCCCAAATCCGAATTTTTCGCTGCGCGCTGTTTCGATTCCCATCCCTGGCTTTCCACATCGCGGCTGCTTCCCTGGTCTTCGCAGTCTTTCCCCCTCCGTGCTTGCGTCCATTTCTGGTAACTGTTCACAGGCAGGAATTTTCCGAACTGAAAATCCCGTATCTCAGGCCAGCCACGCCCCAAAGCATCCAGTCCCACACAAATCGCCCAGACCATCACCGTCATACACACCACCCAGCCCGCCAACTGTCCCAAAAACTGACCCGCCGTCCGGTAAATCAGCTCATTGCGGCTGTAACGGATTCCCAGAAGAATCATCAGCCCCATCAAAACACCCAGCACAAGGCTGACTGCTGCCAGGCGCCGATCCGCAATATATTGTTTCAATCCCTTTCCCCGTCTCTCATTTTCCTGCTTCTCTCTCATGCCCCTCACTCCATCATCCGCCACATCGCATTTCTTCTCTTTCTCCTATTGCACAAAAAAGTCCTGGTTCATATGAAAACCAGGACTTTTGCGTTACTTAATTGTATTTGCGTTTTCTAGCAGCTTCGGATTTCTTTTTACGACGAACGCTCGGTTTCTCGTAATGCTCTCTTTTCCGAATCTCCTGCTGGATACCAGCCTTAGCACAGTTTCTTTTGAATCTGCGTAAAGCGCTGTCCAGACTCTCGTTATCTTTAACGATTACATTTGACATAGCTCACACCTAACCTCCCTCCAGTTGTGTAATAAGTGCATATTAATACAACTGTATGGGTATTTTTTTAGCACTAAAAAGATTATATCATAAAATGATACGTCAACAACATTTTACATTTTTTTTATGATTTTTTTTATTTTACTTGCTCTGCTACTACTTCTGCCGCTTTTTCAAGGGCTGCTGCAATACCAGACGGATTCTTTCCGCCAGCCTGTGCCATGTTCGGACGGCCACCGCCGCCGCCGCCGACAAGACCTGCGATTGCTTTGATTAAGTTTCCAGCATGTGCACCCTTCTTCATCGCACCGTCAGTTACAGAAGCCATCAGGCTTACCTTGCCATCCAGAGTAGATGCAATCAGAACAACGCCGTCGCCCAGCTTCTCTTTCAGCTGATCGCCCAGATTACGCAGACCGTTCATGTCTACATCCTTAACCTCAACTGCCAGCAGCTTCACGCCGTTTACATCCTGTACCTGGTTCATAACATCGCCCAGAGAGTCGTTCGCCAGCTTACTTTTTAACTTCTCGTTCTCTGCGTGCAGAGTCTTGATCTCCTCTAACATGGACTCAATCTTGCTGCTCAGTGCCGCCGGAGTGGTCTTTGCCAGTTTCGCCGCCTCATGCAGCTCATTCTCTACCTCTTTGTAGTGGTTCATCAAACCGGTGGAGGTCAGCGCCTCGATACGGCGGACGCCTGCTGCAATACCAGCCTCAGAGAGAATCTTGAAGGATGCAATTGTGCCTGTGTTGGATACGTGTGTACCGCCGCAAAGCTCGGTGGAGAAATCCCCCATCTTAACAACACGGACTTTCTCGCCGTACTTCTCGCCAAACAGTGCCATCGCGCCCGTCTTCTTTGCCTCATCCAAGGACATAACATCGGTTACAACCGGCAGGGATGCTGCAATCTCATCATTTACAATCTTTTCAACCTTCTCTATCTCCTCTGGAGTCATCGCAGAGAAATGAGTAAAGTCGAAACGCAGACGGTCACGGGTTACCAGGGAACCAGCCTGCTCTACATGGCTACCAAGTACGGTACGCAGCGCTTTATGAAGCAGATGGGTTGCGGAATGGTTGCGGGAAGTCAGTTCACGGTTTTCCTTGTCAACCGACATGGTTACTTTTTCTCCCACCTCGAACATACCCTTTACTACAACACCGACATGACCGATCTTGCCACCCTGTAAATGAATGGTATCTTTTACTTCAAACACAGAGCCGTCCGGAGCGGTAATCTGACCGAAGTCACCCTCCTGGCCACCCATGGTTCCGTAGAACGGGGTTTCCTTGGTAATAATTGTACCAGTCTGACCGTCAGTCAGTGCCTCTACAATCTCATCCTCGGTCGTCAGAACGGAAATCTCGGATTCCGCTGTCAGACGATCATAGCCGATAAACTCAGTTGTAATAGCCGGATCGATGGACTGGTATACCGTAACATCCGCGCCCATATAGTTAGTCGTCTTTCTCGCCGCTCTCGCCTGTTCTTTCTGGCGTTTCATCGCTGCGTTGAAGCCGTCCTCATCGATACCGAGGCTCTTTTCCTCGAGAATCTCACGGGTTAAGTCGATCGGGAATCCATACGTATCGTAGAGCTTGAATGCGTTGTCGCCGGACAGCACTTTTTCGCCCTTCTTGTTCATATCTTCTTCCATATCAGCAAGGATCGCAAGACCCTGATCAATGGTCCTGTTGAACTTATCCTCTTCCTCCGAAAGAACCTTGAAAATCATCGCGCTCTTCTCTTCCAGTTCCGGATAACCATCCTTGGAAAGGTCGATAACGGTGCGGGACAGAGCTGCTAAGAACTCACCCTCGATGCCAAGTTTTTTGCCATGGCGTGCTGCACGGCGCAGAAGGCGGCGCAGAACATATCCGCGTCCCTCGTTGGATGGCATAATGCCATCGGAAATCATGAAGGTGCAGGACTTGATATGATCCGCTACAATACGCAGAGAAATATCGGTCTCATGATCTTTCTGATATTCGGTATGTGCCAGCTCGCAGACACGGTCTAACAGAGCTTTGTTGGTATCAACCGTAAACAAGGAATCTACATCCTGTACGATCACTGCCAGACGCTCCAGACCCATTCCGGTATCAATGTTCTTGTGCTCCAGCTCGGTGTAGTTGCCGTGACCGTCGTTGTTAAACTGGGAGAATACATTGTTCCATACCTCCATGTAACGGTCACACTCGCAGCCTACCGTACATCCCGGTTTGCCGCAGCCGTATTTCTCACCGCGGTCATAGTAGATCTCAGAACACGGACCGCACGGACCAGCGCCATGCTCCCAGAAGTTATCCTCTCTGCCAAAGCGGAAAATACGCTCTGCCGGAATACCCATCTCTTTGTTCCAGATATCAAATGCCTCGTCATCGCTCTCGAACACAGACGGATAGAGGCGATCCGGATCAAGTCCGACAACCTCGGTTAAAAATTCCCAGGACCAGTGAATCGCTTCCTCTTTGAAATAATCACCGAAGGAGAAGTTGCCAAGCATCTCAAAAAAGGTACCATGACGGGCAGTCTTACCGATATTCTCGATATCGCCGGTACGAATACATTTCTGACAGGTACATACTCTTGTTCTCGGCGGAATCTCCTGACCCGTAAAATATGGCTTTAACGGAGCCATACCAGAGTTGATAAGCAGAAGGCTGTTATCATTATGCGGAACCAGAGAGAAACTCTTCATTGCCAGATGTCCCTTGCTCTCAAAAAAGTCTAAGAACATCTTTCTAAGTTCGTTCACACCGTATTTTTTCACGTTGCTTCCTCCTATAGTTACTTCTATTTAAGTAAAATTTTCCTCATTCTTTATATCCTATCATAGGAATTTACATTTCGCAAGAGGTTTATCGGTACAAAAAGTGTACAAAAAGTGTGCAAAAATGGGACCCTTACCGCAATTCTATATGCCGCAAAAGTCCCATTTTCTAATTTTTTCACTACTCTGCCGGAAGATACGATTCATACAAATCCAAAAGCTCATACGCCCGATCCCGCGTCGAATTTGCCAGCGACGCCGTGTACTCGACATTTTCCATCGTGCCGCCCTTGTAGCGCTCCGCCGCCTGTTTCGCCGCCGTATCACGTTCCCGGATCCATCTGCGTTCCAGACCACGCAGCGTGTCTGTCTCCTCGTCTGGAAGCACCGCCATGATTGCCTGATAAATCTGATTTAATTCGGCATCCCAGAGCCGGTACTCATACGCGACCGCCTCCCGCATCGCGTCGGTCGTATTCGCACTTCCCGAATTTTCCAGGTTTTGAATCGTATTCTCGATCTCACCCAGCCGGTTCCGGTAATCTTCCGCTGTCCGGTCCGAGCCTGCACCTGTCCCGGAGGACGCGCCTCGCGCAGGAGATACAATTCCATTTTCAACCGGGGACACAACCGCCCCTGTATTCACAGAATGATCCGACTCATCGCCCGCGCTCTGCTTCTCTGCCGCCTTAGCAGCCGCCCGATTATCTGCACGTTTTTCCTTTTGTTCACCTAAAGACTGGACAGAAACATCTCCTTCCGCCTGCATACAGGCTCTATCTTCTGTCCCCACGCTTTCCGCATGCGCCATTTTTTTAGAAGATGGCTCCGGCGCATCCTCCGCCAGACCATTTTCCGCTGCTTCCGCCGCAAATGGTTCCGCCTCATACATCGCCTCCGGTCCGACCGTCAGGCTTCTCTCACTTCCCGCCTGCTCCCGGATATAACGCCGCGTTGCCGCCGTCGTCACAATCCCCAGCACCAGAATCAGACCGAGGGCAGCGATCATTCCTTTATTTTTCAAATTACTCTCAACCGCCTTTGCTATTCCTGTTCACTTGATAATTTTAAAATAGCACATTTAAGACGGTTTGAAAATAGATGATCGAAAGATGTAACATATCGTAAGGGTTGTTATAGTAACTGCTCACAGGTAGGAATTTTCTGAACTGAAAATTCCGTACAATACAGTTCCGAATGCAGATTTTGCCGATTTGGAATGCGAAGCATCGGCAAAATCCTGTTACTGGGCACACATGTGTGAACAATAACGAGCTATACCCCCGGATCCACCATCAGCTCGTCCCCATCCGCCGCCGAAGTAGCCAAAAAGTCACATCTCTCATTCTCCGGATGCCCATTATGCCCCTTCACCCAGAAAAACGAAATCTGATGGGGTTCCTTGGCAGCGAGCAGGCGCTTCCATAGATCTACATTCTTAACCTCCTCATTTTTGCCGCGTTTCCAGCCCTTTTTGATCCAACCCTCGATCCAGTGCTGGTTAAAAGCGTTGACGAGATACTGGGAATCTGAATAGAGTTCGATCTCGCAGGGGCGGTTGAGCGCCTCGAGACCGGCGATAGCTGCCATCAGCTCCATACGGTTGTTCGTAGTTCGTTTGTAGCCGCCGGAAATCTCTTTCGTGTGCAGTTTTCCTGCCGGATCTACATAGTGAATGACGGTTCCAAATCCGCCCGGACCATCTGGATTGCCGCGGGCGGCGCCGTCTGTGTATATAGTTACTTTCAAGTCAGAAATCTCCTTTATGTCTATTATTGAAGCTTAGCGGTCCCACTTATCGCAGAGCGAGTTGATCTGGTCGGCAAAACGTGCCAAATCTTTGTTCGCCCCGCCCTCGTTATGCATAACAACACGGCGCAGGCGGTCGCAGGCTGCCAGCAGGCGGGCAAATACACCAGCCGCTTTCTTCGTTGCTTCGTTCACTGCCGGTTTCTGAATCGGAATACCCTTCGTAACAGTCACGAAGCATCCCTCTTTCAGGTCGTAGGAACTGCCGGAGAACGGAGCCATCGCATTGATGCCGTAAGTCTCCTTGACCGTCTCTGCAAATGCATCGCACACTGTGTCATCGCCGTGTACCACGAAGACCTGGGACGGTTTTTCCATAAAACTGCCAACCCACTCCAAAAGCCCGGTCTCGTCCGCATGGCCGCTGATGCCCTCGATCTTCTCGATCCGTGCTTTGACCTCGATCGACTCACCGAACAGCTTCACTTCCTCGCGTCCCTCAATAATGCTGCGTCCCAGTGTGCCGACTGCCTGATAGCCAGCAAACAAAATCGTACACTCCGGTCTCCAGAGGTTGTGTTTCAGATGATGGCGGATACGGCCCGCATCACACATGCCGGCTGCCGAGATGATAACCTTCGGTTCCTCGTTGAAGTTGATTGCAACGGAATCGCTGCTGGTGATCGAGAGATGCAGACCCGGGAAAGAAATCGGATTGATGCCCTTTTTTACCAGCTCCTTCGTCTCTTCATTGTAGCAATCCATCATATTGTCCTTGAACACGCCGGTCGCTTCCACCGCCATCGGGCTGTCTAAGTAAACCGGAAATACGCCGTGCCCGGTTACAAGGTTCTTCTCCTTGATAATACGGATGTAATTCAACACTTCCTGCGTTCTGCCGACCGCAAATGCCGGGATCACGACATTGCCGCCCTTATCCAGCGTCTCCTGAATCACGCGGGCAAATTCTTCCACGTGATCGCCTGTATTCTTGTGGAACCGACCGCCGTAAGTGCTCTCCATGACAACATAATCCGCCTGACGGATGTACTGCGGGCTGCGGATGAGCGGCTTGTTTTTGTTACCGATATCACCTGAAAATACAATCTTCTTGGAACAATCGTCTTCCTTCATCCAGATCTCGATCGAAGCCGAACCAAGCAGATGTCCCACATCGACAAACCGAATCTCCAGATTGTCATTCAGACGGATAATCTCATTGTAATTGCAGGGGACAAAGTGATGCAGTACCCCTTCCGCATCGTTCATCGTGTAAATCGGCGTCACCTCCGGTTTTCCGGCACGCATGGCCTTCCGGTTTTTCCACTCCGCTTCTGACTCTTGGATATGGGCGCAGTCTTTCAGCATGATATCACACAGATCGCAGGTCGCGCGCGTCGCCATAATCTGTCCGCGGAATCCCCTCGCATAGATAAGCGGAAGCAATCCCACATGATCAATATGGGCGTGCGTCACCAGCACATAGTCCACATCCGAATACGGAATCGGAAGTTCTGCATTTTCATACTTGTTGATCCCCTGTTCCATACCGCAGTCAATCAGAATATTCAGTCCGCTTGCCTCCAGGAAATGACAGCTGCCTGTAACCTCATGATCCGCACCGATAAATGTAAGCCTCATAAAATCAGCCCCCTGTTCTGTCGTTTATGTTTCCGCATACCCCTTGCGGAAAATGTTTTTGCTATTAGCTTCATTATAACTGATTTCTGACAATTTTGCAATTTCCCCGATAAAGTTTCGATAAAATTTTCATAAAATCACCTTATCTGTCCCACATTCCCATTCCAGACAACGCACCATTTTCCCAACAAGAGCCAGACCTATTCTATTATATAATAATACAGATCATCCCCCCATTGCTGTCATTGATGATTTTCTGCAGCGTATCCTGCAGCTTCACCTGGCAGTCCTCAGTGAGCTGGGAGATCTTCGCCTGAATCCCGTCATCGACGATCTGAGCGATTGATTTTCCAAAAATATTGGTTTCCCAGATGCCTTCCTCACCTTTTCCAGCATTCTCCCGGATGTATCGGATCAAATCCTCTGCCTGCTGTTCATTTCCCACAATCGGCGCGATCTCAGTCTCAATCTGCGCTTGATGAGATTGATGGACGGCGCCTGCGCTTTCATTTTGACTCCATATTTATTGCCGTGGCGCACCACCTGCGGCTCATCGAGGACGATCTCCCCGCGTTCCGGCGTGACAACCCCATAGCCCTTCTTGCGCGCCTGCGTGAGCGCCACGGATGCCTTTTCATACTCGCTCTGCATCGACGCCAACCGCTTCAAGGTCTGCATCAGCTGGTACTCGCCCTCGATCGGCATTCCCACATACTCGCTGAGGATCTGATAATAATGCCCGTCGTCCAGCTCGACCACCGCCTGAACGCTGCCATCATCCATTTTCATTGATACAATCCGGATCCGACGGATCGCTTCCCCGGTTTCCTCCGGCAGCGCCAACGCCACATCGCGCATATGTACCGTCCGATCCATCATCCCCCAGACTGCCTGTATGACCTCCGATTTAAGCCAATGACTGTTTGGCAGAATCTCCAGCCATTTCGGAATCGAAAAATCGATCTCCGTGACCGGGAATTCCAGAAGCACCTGCCCCAGAATCTCCCGGATATCCTCGGCGCGCAGCTGCTCACAGTTGACTGGGAGCACCTGCACCTCATATTTTTCGGTCATCCGGCTGCCAGCGCCCGCGTCTCCTCCGAATATGGTTTCTGCGAGTTTAAAAGCACCAGAAACGGCTTTCCCAGTTTTTTCAGTTCCTGCACGGTCTTCTCTTCCGCCGGAACATAATTCTCCCGTTTCACTCCCCGAAACTGCCGTCCGCCGTAACCACAAGCCCGATCGTCGAATGATCCGTGATGACCTTGCGCGTTCCCAGCTCGGCTGCCGCTGTAAATGGGATCTCCTCCTCATACCACGGCGTCCGCACCATGCGTTCTTTCTCGTTTTCAATATGACCGGCAGCGCCCTCCACCATGAAACCGACGCAGTCGATCAGGCGGACCCGCACCTCCACACCGTCCCCAAGCGAGAGCTTTGCCGCCTCTTTAGGGATAAATTTCGGTTCCGTTGTCATGATCGTTTTCCCCGCCGAAGACTGGGGAAGTTCATCCCGGGCGCGCTCGCGGGCATGGACATCTTCCAGCCCCGGAAGGACGAGAAGTTCCATAAAGCGCTTAATAAAGGTCGATTTCCCTGTCCGAACCGGACCAACCACCCCAATATAGATCTCGCCGCCGGTTCGCGCCTGGATATCGCTGTATACATTAAAATGATCCATAAAAATACCCCCTTGGTCTGCTGATACAATGTATTCAGACCATAAGGGGGTTATGAATATTCCCATTTGGAAAGCTCCGGCTCACAGAACATTTTTATTCGCTCAGATAAGCCTTCTTTACTCTCTCATTATTCATCAGTTCTTTCGCATCACCGCTCAGAACGATATTGCCCGTCTCAAGCACATATGCTTTATTGGAAATGGAGAGCGCTTTTTTCGCATTCTGCTCGACCAGAAGAACGGTCACTCCGTCCTTGTTGATTTCCTGGATAATATCGAAAATCTCATTAACATAGAGTGGGGACAGACCCATCGACGGCTCGTCGAGAACGATCAAGCGCGGGTGGCTCATGAGGGCGCGTCCCATCGCAAGCATCTGCTGCTCGCCGCCGGACAAAGTTCCGGCAAGCTGGTTCTTGCGCTCTTTCAGACGCGGGAAACGCTTGTAAATCATTTCGATCGTATCTTCAATTTCCTTCTTGTCATTTCTCGTATACGCACCCATTTTCAGGTTCTGGAGAACCGTCAGGGAAGCGAACACACGGCGCCCCTCCGGCACGTGGGCGATTCCCATTGATACCAGCTTATAGCCCGGTACATGGGTAATATCCCTTCCTTCAAATGTGATATTGCCTGCCTTGGACGGCAGCAGACCCGTGATCGTGTGAAGCGTCGTCGTCTTTCCGGCTCCGTTGGCACCGATCAGCGCTACCACATCGCCCTGTTCTACCTCAAAGGAAATTCCCTTGAGTGCCTGTATCACACCATAATATACCTGTAAATCTTTTACTTCCAGCATTGACATACGAAACTTCCCCCTATTCTCCCAGATATGCTTTGATAACTTCTGGATTGCTGAGCACCTCGCTGGTCGGTCCCTCTGCCAGCATATGACCGAAGTTTAAGACCGTCAGGCGCTCGCAGATACCGGAGACCAGCTTCATATCATGCTCAATGAGAAGTACGGTCATATCAAAATGATCGCGCACGAAACGGATCGTCTTCATCAGCTCTGCCGTCTCATTCGGGTTCATGCCGGCTGCCGGCTCGTCAAGAAGCAGAAGCTTCGGCTCGGTCGCCAGCGCTCTGGCGATCTCCAGCTTTCTCTGCTTGCCGTATGGGAGGTTCGATGCCTTATAATCAAACTCTTTGTCGAGGTCAAATACCTTCAAAAGCTCCATCGCGCGCTCATCCATCTCTTTCTCAACCTTGTAATAGGACGGAAGACGCAGAATGCCGCTCAGCGTAGAATATTTATGATGGTTGTGAAGACCAACCTTTACATTGTCAAGCACGCTCAGCTCCTTGAACAGACGGATATTCTGGAAGGTTCTCGCGATGCCTGCCTGATTGATCTGGATTGCCTTGTGACCGGTAATGTCCTTTCCATCCAGCAGAATCCGTCCGCCATCCGGCTTATACACGCCCGTCAAAAGGTTGAAAATAGTCGTTTTACCAGCGCCGTTCGGTCCGATCAGGCCGTAGAGCTGTCCTTTTTCTATCGTGATGCTGAAATCATCGACCGCTTTCAGACCGCCAAAAGAAATACTTAAATTTTTTACATCCAGCATTGCCATGATTTACGCCTCCCCTTCTGTCTTCTTTTTCCGGAATGATGAAAAGATGCGCTCGCGAACCTCGATCGCCTTCGGGCTGGAGGTCAAAAGCATCATTGCAATCAGGACGACCGCGTAAATCAGCATACGGTAATTATTGAGGCTTCGAAGCATCTCCGGAAGCAGGGTTAAGATAACCGCCGCGATCATGGAACCACGGATATTTCCGATGCCGCCCAGAACCACAAATACAAGGATCATAATGGACATATTATAACCGAAGCTTTTCGGGGTCGCTGCCAGCGTCGCCAGGTTGTGTGCGTACAGAACGCCTGCCACACCGGCTAAGGAAGCAGAGATGGTAAATGCCATCAGTTTGTATTTCGTGATATTGATACCCACAGACTCTGCCGCAATACGGTTATCGCGGATCGCCATGATCGCACGGCCTGTCCGGGAATTGATGATATTCAATACAATAAACAGGGTCAGGAGTACCAGGATAATGCCGATCGTAAAGGTCGCCGTCTTCGGTGTACCTGTGATACCCTGTGCACCCTTGATGATCACCTGACCGTCCGCTGCCAGCTTTAAGGAAGCTACATCTTTCATGGAAACGTGGATTCCGTTTCCGTCGATGCCGACGTACAGAACATTGATAATATTTTTAACGATCTCACCGAATGCCAACGTTACAATCGCCAGATAGTCGCCTTTCAGACGCAGAACCGGAATACCGATGAGGATACCAAATACCGCCGCTACCGCCGCACCGACAAAGAGCGCCAGAATGAAACGTACCTGGTTGCTTGCGATCACATTTTTCATGGCATGATTAAAAAATGCACCTGAAAACGCGCCCGCACACATGAATCCGGCATGACCCAGGCTCAGCTCGCCGAGGATACCAACCGTGAGGTTTAAGGAAACCGCCAAAATCGTATAGGTACAAAGTGGAACCAGAATACCCTTTAAAAGACTGTTTACATGGCCGCCTGCCATCATAATCTGAATCAGAATGTAACAGCCAATTACAATTGCATACGTGATCGCATTCTGAATCCGAATTTTATTTTTATATGCGTTCATTTTAAACACCTGCTCTTTCTCTTGCTTATTGCAGTTCATGCACCATCTTGTTTTCACACAGCACTTTCCGTTTCAAAAGTCCCCGGCATGAACCATCGTATAATTTTCTCTATTATACTTTCTCCGTCATCTTCTTGCCGAGAATACCGGTTGGGCGGACCAGAAGCACGATAATCAGGACAGAGAATACGATCGCGTCAGAAAGCTGGGAGGAAATATACGCCTTGGCAAGGTTTTCAATGATACCAAGCAGGATACCGCCGATAAATGCGCCCGGAATCGAACCGATACCGCCAAATACTGCTGCCACGAATGCCTTGATACCTGGCATGGAACCGGTGTACGGAGACAGGGACGGGTACGCCGAGCAGAGCAGCACGCCTGCTACTGCCGCCAGGGCGGAACCAATCGCAAAGGTTACGGAGATCGTGCGGTTTACATTGATACCCATCAAGGTTGCCGCACCGCGGTCCTCAGAAACCGCCAGCATCGCCTGACCCATTTTCGTCTTATTGATAAACGTCATCAGGGCAGCCATAATCACGATACAGCTTAAAATCGTCACGATCGTGACACTGGAGATCGAAAGCTTGCCGCCAGCCAGCTTTAATGCCGGTACAGTAATAACCGATGTAAACTGTCTCGCATTGGAACCAAAAATCAGAAGCGCCACGTTCTGAAGCAGATAACTGACACCGATCGCAGTGATCAGAACTGCCAGCGGGGACGCACCACGCAGCGGTCTGTATGCAACTCGCTCGATCGTAACGCCCAGCACTGTACACACAACCACCGAAGCCAGAATACCCACAACCGGAGAACCGCCCATCGTTGTGACAATCGTAAACACTGTGAAACCGCCTACCATGATGATATCGCCGTGTGCGAAGTTCAGCATGCGCGCGATGCCATAAACCATGGTGTAGCCCAGTGCAATGATCGCATAGACACTTCCCAGACTGATGCCATTGATTAAATAAGAAAGAAAACTCATATGTATACACCTACCTCTTTGTTTCTACGTTTTCGCATTTCCCTGTACACGCATTTCGCTGCACATGTTTACCTGTGACCGAATTTAGCAGAACAAGTATGACCGTCGCGCAGTCTGCAAAAAAGCAAACACCTGGTTGCCGTCGCAGGCAAGCATGTGCAGTGAACCGTTTTAAAAAGAAAGCTGTTACTAAATGCCCGGCAGCCATCTGTGCCGCCGGACATCCAGTAACAGTCCCATCAGAGCTACATACATATAGCCGCAACGGTTCTGCAGTTTTTAAATTTTTAATTACTGCATCATCTCATATTTGCCGTCTTTGATCTCTACAGCTTTCGGCGCTTTCTGCGGCTCGCCTTCTGCCGTCCAGTGCATCTCTGTACCGGTCAGACCATCGATCTGGATCTCAGTCATAGCTGTTTTCAGTGCATCGCAGATATCGGAAGTGCTCATATCCGGTGTGATCTCTGCCTTCTCTGCAGCTGCCTTAATTGCATATACGCCGTCGTAAGCATCTGCTGCGAACTGAAGCGGGTCGATGCCGTAAGCATCACGGTAAGCAGTTACGAAGTCCTGGCTGGACTCCTCGTCTACGGAGAACGGAGTCAGAAGCATCAAACCTTCTGCTAAGGACTCATCAAAGCCATCAACGCTCAGGATACCGTCCATACCATCACAGCCGAAGAACTGCGGGTGGAAATCTTTATCGTTTGCCTGTTTCAGGATAACAGATGCCTCCTGATAGTAGATCGGCAGGAATACCAGATCAGCGCCAGACTCTTTTGCTTTGTCAAGCTGTACGGAGAAATCGGTATTGTTATCAGATGTAAATGCCTCGCTGGCTACTACCTCCAGACCCTGATTCGGAGCCTCTGCTACGAAGGACTCGCGGATACCATCGGAGTATTCGCTGGAGCTGTCGTAGATGATAGCGATCTTGGTTGCCAGTTTGTGCTCGCCGATGTACTGAGCGGATGCACGTCCCTGATCCGGGTCAGAATAGCATACGCGGAATGCGTTGTCGCCGGAAATACTCTCAACAGCAGATCCGGACGGAGTCAGCTGGAACAGGTTATCTGCTGCTGTCTCTGCTACAACTGCGATACACGGCTTGGAAGTAACGGTGCCAAGAAGCATCTGCATATTCCAGTCTTTTAAGGTATTGTATGCGTTGATCGCCTTCTCCGGATCATTCTCATCATCCTGGAAGTTGAACGCTACCTGGTAACCATTGATACCGCCAGCCTCGTTGATCTCATTGATTGCCAGCTCAGTACCATTCTTTACAGCCTCGCCGTAAGCGCCAGCCGCGCCGGTGATCGGTCCGATGCCGCCGATTTTAAATACTTCGCCGTCAGCTCCCTCTGCGCCCTGTGCATCTTCTGCTGCTGATTCAGAAGTGCCCGCATTTCCAGAACCGCCGCAAGCGGTCATAGACATCGCCATCATAGCTGCAAGCCCAAGACTAACTACTCTTTTTTTCATAATATTCTCCTCCAATTCTATGCTGCAATGGAATACAACAACTATTTGAATGAGGCAATTATAAATTTTACCCCTCTAATTGTCAATACAAAAACCACTTAAAAAAGAGGGAATTTAGCGGATTTTCGTTTTTTTTTCGCTAAATTCTCTCTTTTCCAGATCTCGTAGTTATATTAAGTATTCTTACAGGTTATAGCAAACACTTTTATAAGCTTTTGTCCACCTGACGTGGACACCTGCATTTTCCAGAAAAACATAGTAGATCTCATTGCTATTATTCCGAATTATATCACTCAAATTCAGAACAATGACTGCCGTCTGAATTATCCCTTCCATGGAAGATCGCTCGATTCAATCCGCGGATCGCGCATCATCAGATCCGCCAGCGCCTCTTTCGGAGATTTCCCGTCAAACAACACCTGGTTGACCTGGGAAACGATCGGCATATCGCAGCCGTATTTCTGTGCCAGCAGAAGACCGGCTTTCGCAGAATAAACGCCCTCGACAACCATCTGCACTTCCTTCATCGCCTCATCCATCGTGTATCCCTTTCCAATCAAGATACCCGCCCGGCGGTTGCGGCTGTGCATGCTCGCACAGGTTACGATCAAATCACCAATACCGGACAGTCCGTAGAAGGTCTGCTGTTTTCCGCCCATTACGATACCCAGACGGGAAATCTCCGCAATTCCGCGGGTGATCAGCGCCGCCTTTGTGTTATCGCCGCATCCCAACCCATCCGCGGTACCGGCTGCCAGCGCAATGACATTTTTAAGAGCCGCGCCAATTTCCACGCCCAGCATATCCGGGCTGGTGTAAACACGGAACACCGGGCTCATAAACACACTCTGCATGAACTCGGCAGTCTTTTTGCGGTGCGCCGCTGCCACACAGGTGGTCGGCAATCCCCGGCTCACCTCCTCGGCATGGCTCGGTCCGGAAAGGACGGCTACCTCCGCCAGCGGAAGTTCCTCCTCGATGACCTGTGACATCGTCATAAGACTCTGCTCCTCGATTCCTTTCGCTACATCCACAACAATCTGACCGTAACGCAGGTATTCCTTCATCTTCGCCGCCGTACTGCGGACATAGACGGACGGAACCGCCATAATCAGCATATCCTTCTCCGCCATCGCGGTGCGCAGATCCGCTGTCATCTGGATCTGATCCGGAAGTACAACCTCCGGCAGATTTTTGTGCCGTCTGGTGCGGCTCATTTCCTGGATCTCTGTATCAAATGCCGACCAGATTGTCACATCGTGTCCATTATTGTTCAGAAGCACCGCCAGGGCTGTGCCCCAGGTTCCGGCTCCGATAATTCCTACTGCTGCCATCCTGATACCTCCCGACCTGCTTTTCTCTCTTCTTCTCTCTACAGGTCAATGTTTTTTGGAAATTTTTATACATTCCCGTTACTTATGACGTTACTGTTCACGCATACGTGCCCAGTAACAGAATTTGCCGTGGCTCGCATTTCAATACGGCAAATTCCTGCTGCCACCACGTTTTCTTACGGCACTTTCGGTTCCAAAAGTGCCTACCTGTGAACAATTACCTTATGGCAACTATGTAAAGTGTTGTTAAACTTCTTTCATGATTTCTTCGCGCCCAGTTTGTTTTCTGCGCCGGACAACAGACGCCCAATATTGCTCCGATGGCGCCAGATCGCCATGCACATCAGAATCGCGCCCAGTGCATAGAACTGGATGCGGTTCGGCGTGCTTACCCGGTAGGAACCCATGCTCTCAAAGATCACAAGCTCTGCAAAAAAGGTGAGCGACACAAGAATCGAACCAAGCGATACATAGCGGGTCAGGAACACCGTCACGGAGAAAATCACGAAACAGGTCAGCGTAATCCGCAGATCCATCGCTGTCATGATGCCCGCCATGCAGGCAATTCCCTTGCCGCCCTTGAATTTCAGGTAAAACGGGAAATTGTGACCGAGTGTGACTCCCAGACCCGCATACAATGCAAGAAGATCCACGTCCGCATTTCCCTTAAACAGCAGACGGCAGACTGCCATTGCAAACACCGCCTTGAAAAAGTCCCCTAAAAATACGATCGCGCCCGCTTTCTTTCCCATCACACGCAGGACGTTCGTAGAACCGGCATTTCCGCTGCCGTACTGGCGGATATCCATATGATTCGCCTTTCCATACAGATAGCCGGACTGGATCAGACCAAAGATATAGCCAATCACAATACAGATGAGACGTTCCATTATTGATCCTTCCCCTTTCTCTCGCGGATCAGGAATTTTAAGGAAGTTCCCTTGAATCCGAATGCGTCACGGATCTTGTTCTCGAGATACCGTGTATATGAGAAATGCATCAGTTCCTTATCATTGACAAACACAACGAATGTCGGCGGTTTGACCGCTACCTGTGTCATATAGTAGAGCTTTAAACGCTTGCCCTTGTCAGACGGCGGCTGCTGCAGTGCCACTGCCTCTGCCAGGATCTCATTGAGAACGCCGGTTGCAATACGCAGTGTCTGATTTTCGCGCACCATGTCGATCATCTCAAACAGCTTATTCATACGCTGTCCGGTCAGTGCGGATACGAAGACGAACTCCGCATACGGAATAAAGGACAGAACGGTCTTAATCTTATTGGTGTACTCATAAATAGTCTTATCGGTCTTATCGATCGCATCCCATTTATTTACCACGATGATAATACCTTTTCCGCGCTCATGTGCGATACCGGCAATCTTTGCATCCTGCTCGGTTACTCCCTCTTTCGCGTCGATGACCATCAGAACCACATCAGCTCTCTCAACCGCCGTTACGGTACGGATGATGCTGTAGCGCTCCAGCTCCTCCTTAATCTTGCTCTTGCGGCGCAGACCTGCCGTATCGATAAAGACATACTCGGTACCGTTGCGGACGATCTCTGTATCGACCGCATCGCGGGTCGTACCGGCGATATCCGATACAATGACGCGGTTCTCGCCCAGAAGCTTATTTATAATAGAAGATTTACCTACGTTTGGTTTTCCGACAATCGCCACTCTCGGACGGTCATCCTCTTCCTCGTCGCCGCTTCCCTCCGGGAAATGTGCCACGACTTCATCCAGCAGATCGCCCAGTCCCAGACGGGAGGCTGCCGAGATCGCTACCGGATCACCGATACCGAGGTTGTAGAACTCATAGACGTCATTGCCAAATTTCGCCGGATTGTCTACTTTATTGACCGCCAGAACAACCGGTTTTCTCGATTTACGCAGCATATCCGCCACCTTGGAATCCGAATCGGTCATGCCCTGACGCACATCTACGATAAACAGGATCACATCCGCCGTCGCGATCGCGATCTCCGCCTGCTCACGCATCTGGGACAGGATAATATCCTTCGTATCCGGCTCGATACCGCCAGTATCGATCAGGGTAAAAGAATGGTCTAACCAGGTACAGTCCGCGTAAATACGGTCACGCGTTACACCTGGAGTATCTTTTACAATCGAAATCATATCGCCCGCAAGGACGTTGAAAAGGGTGGATTTTCCCACGTTTGGACGTCCAACGACCGCCACCACCGGTTTCTTTTTCATATTTATGCCTCCATTTATTTTCATGCTCCGCAGCTGGTTTGTAAATCCACAGCTGCTATTTTTATTGTCCAGTTACTTGTTTCATTCATTGTGATGCATTTCACATCCAGACGCTTTCTTTCTGTGTGTCCGAAAGCACGTTTTCCACTGTATTTCCAGCCATCACGTTTCTTTCTCATCCTCCCGATCTGAGTCTTCCTCTTCAAAACAAACGACTTCATCCGGAGCATCCTCGTCCAAGTCTTCCGGCTCATATGCGTACACCTGTACGCCATCCAGATCTTCTTCCTGCCAGTTATCATCCATCTGAGCGACAAATTCCTCCGGATCCGCTCATACTCGCCATGCCTGGAGCTTTCCTCCTTCACAGGAGCCAGAATTGCTTCCACAAAATCGCGTCCGCTTGATTTTACAATATCCACCGGAACTTGTAAAGCATTTTGTACATCCGTGCGGGTCAGATCATCCAGAAATGTCTCCTCGCCGCTTCGGAACATGGCGCTTGGAAGCAGCAGGCGGCTGCCGAGCGGCTGTTCCTTTAACTGTGCAATCAGATCCTTTGCCGTGATCAGCCCCGCCACCGTGATCCGCTCACCAAAGAAGTCATTGCGGATCGCATATACATGTACCTTTTTCCCCGGGAACTGGCGGCACACGCGCTCTACATACTGCTCAATATACGGGGCAGCCAGCCGTCCCGTTGCAATCGAAATCTCCTCCGGGCACACCTCGCCAGCCTCTCCCGGATGCAGCTGCTCCAGCGCCTCGGCTATCTCCTCCTCCATCAGGCGAATCATGCCGACCCCATTTTCCAGCTGGATATAGCCATCATAGCGATCCGCTTCCGGAAGCGGGCGCCCGGCGCCCATATAAAATTCATCGCTGGCGTGAATGAAGTGAATACCATGTTCCGCATAGATCTTCTTCTGCCATTTCTCTATCAAATCAATGGTATCGCCCAGCTGCTCCGGTGTAAACGGCTCAAGCGGATACAGACCATCGCGGTACTTCGAGAGACCGACCGGCACAACCGAAACACTCTGCATCGCCGGAATGTATTTCGTCAGGTCACGGATCGAACGATCTAACTCCGCCCCGTCATTGACGCCCCGGCATAAAACGATCTGACCGTTCATCGGGATATCCGCCTCATACAGGCGGTCGATTTTCTGGAGTGCCTCACCGGCAAAGCGGTTATGAAGCATCTTGCAGCGCAGCTCCGGATTCGTCGTCTGCACTGAAATATTGATCGGCGCCAGCTTAAACCGGATAATCCGCTCAATATCCTTATCCTTCATATTCGTCAGCGTGATATAGTTGCCCTGCAGGAACGAAAGTCTGGAATCATCGTCCTTAAAATACAGTGTCTCACGCATGCCCGGCGGCATCTGGTCGATGAAACAGAAGATGCACTTATTCCTGCAGGAACGATAATCGCTCATCAGACCATTTTCAAAGGTAATCCCCAGATCCTGATACTCATTTACGATATCCAGTTCCCACTCCTCGCCGTTCTTCTTGCGGACCAGCAGCGTAATCTCCTCACTGTTTATCTTATATTCATAATCAAAAATATCCTCTATCTCATCTCCATCGATCGTCAGAAGGACGTCCCCCGGCTCCAGCTCCATTTCCTCCGCAATCGAGCCCGGATCGACCGATTTTATCAGATGACCTTTTTTCATTTATAAAATCCTCATTTCAAATATTTTTAAACCCTAAGAATCCAGTATTATATTAACAGTAATCAGCTTTTTTGTAAAGTTGTGCTTCTGATTCGCAGATGCGGATTTTTTTGAAAGCAAGCCAAATATTTGATTTTTTTTGTAATTTTCTCATTTGCTATTGACGTTTCTTATCATAAAATGGTATAAAGTAGTTGTATTATGTCCTGCAAATGGCAGACAAACTTGTACGCTCTGCCCGCATGCATCGAAGGACCTACACTGTTTGGAGGTATAATCATGTCGAATGACTACGTGTTTAATGACACGCTTCCGGTTGCGCCGCTTAAAATTGCCGCACTGGAGAGCTGCCGGGATCTGGCTGAGAAAGTCAACTCCCACATTATCAATTTCCGCCGCAACGATATTGAAGTCCTGAAAAAACGTCAGGAAAATTTACAGTACCGCGGCTATGATGCTGATTCCTACATGCTTGACTGCGCGTGCCCGCGTTTCGGAAGCGGTGAAGCAAAAGGCATCGTCAATGAGTCTGTCCGTGGTACCGATATTTACGCCATGGTCGATGTAACCAACTACAGCCTGACCTACAAAATGAGCGGATTTACCAATCATATGTCCCCGGACGACCATTATCAGGATTTAAAACGTATCATCGGCGCATCCATTGCTACCGCTCATCGTGTCAATGTTATCATGCCGTTCTTATATGAAGGACGCCAGCACAAGCGCAGCGGTCGTGAATCCCTTGACTGCGCGATGATGCTCGAAGAACTGATTCAGATGGGCGTAAGCAACATCATTACCTTCGATGCACATGACCCGCGTGTACAGAACTCCATTCCGTTAAGCGGTTTTGATAATTTCATG
Organism: Clostridium sp. AF29-8BH; assembly: GCF_003478145.1. Classification (NCBI taxonomy): domain Bacteria; kingdom Bacillati; phylum Bacillota; class Clostridia; order Eubacteriales; family Clostridiaceae; genus Clostridium; species Clostridium sp. AF29-8BH. Next base: position 77,718 of record NZ_QUEL01000010.1, read on the forward strand.
CCGACCTACCAGTTTATCAAGGCATTACTGAACCATGACAAAACCTTAAAGATCGACAAGGACAACCTGATGGTTATCAGCCCGGACGAGGGCGCTATGTCCCGCGCCGTATATCTGGCAAACAACCTGGGTGTTGACATGGGTATGTTCTACAAACGCCGCGATTACTCCCGTGTTGTCAATGGACGTAACCCGATCGTTGCCCATGAGTTCTTAGGTTCTTCCGTTGAAGGAAAGACCGTTCTCATCATCGATGACATGATCTCCTCCGGCGAGAGCATGCTGGACACCTGCCGCGCCCTCAAAGAGCGCAAGGCAAAACGCGTCGTTGTATGCGCTACCTTCGGTCTGTTCACCAACGGACTTGAGAAATTCGACGAATTTTTCGCAAAAGGTTACCTCGACTGCGTCGTAACCACCAACTTAAACTACCACACACCGGAACTTCTTAAACGTGACTGGTATGTAGAAGCTGATATGAGCAAGTTTATCGCTGCAATCATCAACTCCCTGAACCATAACGTATCTCTGGAGAACGCACTGACTCCGACTGCGAAGATCCAGAAGCTGATTAAGCGGTATAACGAGGGACAGATGTAATGAGAATTGACGGCTGATAAACGGCTGTAAATTTCAAAAAAAACTCCTGCATAAACAGATAAATCTTCATTCTGTGTATGCAGGAGCTTTTTCTAATTAATCTACTCAAACCGCGATTTGCAATTCAATCCATACCCGATCATTCCGCCAATCATTCCCCCTATAATATGAGTCATATGGGAAATATTGTCCCGAATCGTAATACCATCCCAGACCTGCTGCCCTATAAACAGAACCGCCACCAGAATGAACGTAACCGGTATTTCACCCTCGCGAAAATTTGTAAACGAAGATAATAGTATAAAGGCAAACACAACTCCACTGGCACCGCACAATGCAGTCGCCGGAAAAAGGATATAATTTGCCAGTCCCGTCACAAACGCTGTCACAAGGATAACCTCCAGAAGAACCCTCGATGAATATTTTTCTTCCAGCATCGGTCCAAGTAATAGCAGATAACTCATATTACCGATTAGATGTGACCAATCCGCATGTCCAAATATATGTGTAAACATCCGGATCCACGTCATCGGTGACAGGAGGGAAGAATGGTATGTCATAAATAGAAGCATCCCGCCTCTTCCACCCGTGAGGTAGTTTAATAACGTGGCAGCAAAACTCACAGCCACTATGCTCAGCACAACCGGAGCATTCCATGTGATTCGTAAATGTTTCTTCATAAGCATCCTACCTGGAACCAGCTTTCAATAAAGCGTCCTTTAACTCTGTCTCAATCTTGACAAGTTCTTCCTGTGCCTCTGCGCGTTTCTGGGAACCTTCTTCGTGAATTTTTACGACCTCATCGATCGATGTAATAATATCCGCATTGATTTTTTTCAGCGTTTCCACATCTACAATGCTGCGCTCGGACGCCAATGCTGCATCGATCGCCCCCTGTTTCAGCGTTTCCGCATTTTTTCTAAACAGTTCATTCGTCATTTCATCCAATGCATTCTGCGCGTTTAATGCCCTGGTCGTATGCTCAATTCCCAGCGCCAGAACCATCTGGTTTCTCCATGCCGGAATTGTATTCAGAATATCCGAGCGGAGCTATCCACCACTTCCTGATCAGCATTCTGCAGCAGGCGGATCTGCGGGGCCATCTGGATCGAGAGCAGCCTTGTCATTTCCAGCTCCGCAAGTCTTTTCTCAAACCGGGTGCATGCATCCGCATAATCTCTATACATTTGCACATCCAGCTGATCCCTGGTTGTGTCAGCCTTTTCCTGCAGTTCCACCAGCTTTGTAGACTTTGCCTGTCCAAGTGCCTTCTTGCCTGCAATGATATACATCGTCAATTCCTTGTAAAAGTCAAGGTTCATGTCATACATCTGGTTAAACACGAAAATATCTTTTGTCAACGCCATCTGATGCTTCTGCAGATCCTTTTCTATTTTTTTGATATTGGTTTCTGCACTTTCATAATTGGCAATCAAGGATGCCACTTTCTGTTTCCCTTTTTTGAACAGACCCAGTAATCCCTTTTTCTCCGAAGTCGTGGTGCTTTTGATGGCCGTCTCAAGTTCCCGTAAGCTATCTCCGATGTCACCAAAATCTTTCGTTTTTACGTTCTTGGTAATGGAAACTGAAAAACCGGAAATTCCCTTCTGCGCACTGGCACCATACGAATTGACCAGTTTTATATTTGAAATATCAATCTGTTTTACAAACGTCTCCACCTGCCTCTTCTCATCCTCAGACAGCATCGACTCATCGACCGCCCCCGCCGCCGCTGCTTTTGTTTCCTCCGCAGGCATATTTTTCTTTAAGGATGGCTCCATAAAAGACATGTCATACTTCACTTCATCCGGATCCAGGGTAAGCGTCGGCGCTTTTCCCTCTCCTGTTTTTATCATCCTATTTGCTGTATCATTTGCCTCACCCATTCTATCGTCCTCCCCATTACCTGATTTTAAAATTCGGATCTACATACCCTTCCTGACTCATCATGCTTTCCAAGGCTCTCGCCTGTGCGTGAATCTCAATTTTTGCATAGCGATAGATTTCTTCTATTTTTTCATTGACACCGTTTATCAGTGTTTCAAGTGCAGCTGCTGCTTCTTTCTCTGTTTCTTTTATTATATCCCCATCGATTTCCGCGTCAACATATTCCAGATATGAAGCTGCCAGCTGCAGTGTATCCGGAATGTAACAGTCATAAAATTGGGACATATCCGGCTGATACACTTTTTCAAATTCACGGATGCTTGTCTGCAATACAGACATTCGATCTAGCAATTCTTGTCCCAATTTTTCCATCTTTTCCGGTAATTCACATTTTAAAAGCAATTTTCCTGCCTCGATATAATCTGCGAGCGTCCGACGTTCCATCCGTTCTTCAAAGCCTGCGCTGTCAAACATAGGTTTTTGTCGTTTTTCCGGCGGCTTAACTGCCTGAGCGAATGACTGCGGCATAGGCTGAATTCCCTGTCTGGGTGCCACTTTTGGCTTCTGCCCCTGTCCTTTGGGAACCTGATAGCTTTCCCCTGTTAAGGCTGCCTCCATCGCATCGTCATAATCAACCATATCAAAAGGAATTCCCTCCTGCCCCCACGGATCCTCAAGAAGACTTGGATCAATCTCACCACCTGAAGATGTCTTCCGATCCGAAATCTGCGGCGGTGCCTCCAAAATCCAATGGCTTCGAACTTCTTCCCAAAACTTTCTCTCTATCATTCACTATCACCCTTATAGTCTATTCCAAATATTGCATCCGGACAATATCTCATATGTGGACAAAATTCACAGTTTTTGGAATCTCCTCCTCCTGTTCTGTCTGGGTAAATCCCCGTTATTCCCGACTGACTCATAAGCATCGAGGCCATTTTCTCTGCATAAGCATAATTCTGATTATCCAAAAATACAAGTTTCAGGCGTTCATCTGTATATTGATAATTTCCAGCTTCCGTAAAACTCCCTTCCCTCTCCGGCTGATTCCAGCATATCGCATCATCCAGCATCTGCCGTTTTTCTGCTTTCCGGATGTAAGGAAACAATTCGAATACTTGCTGCGCTATCTGCTCCATCGAATATCTGCCTTTCAACAATGCATTTAATACCTGAATCAGCCGGACAATTGCCTTGTTTTGCTGATATTCATTCATATATGCAAAATTTTCTCCCAACACACAACTGTATACATAGCGCATAGGACATAAGGCATATTCTAATTCATCCTCATACAAATGCCACCTTTTATTTTCCTTGATCGAATACGTTTTGTCCAGGCGTTTATGAACCATCACTCCGTTCACATACTGTAAATCCAGATTTCTGAGTGTAGAATCCTGAATTCCGGCATCCGACAATTGGTCCAACAGTGTAATGTATGGAGATGGGGATAAGCATTTCTCTCCCTGCTGGTAAATCCATGAAATTTCCACATCTTTATTTTTCAGGGCATTATAAACATAATAACGGTTTGCCAGCGCTGTCAACCGGTTATTTTCCAGCCAGTCAGAAGCATACGTTCCGGCTGTTTTTTCAGCAATTTCCCGCAAAATGGTCTCATCCAACGGCCAGCGATAACTGCCAGATGTTCCCGGCAGCTTTGTAATATCCGCCAGACAGATATGTACTTTTTCTTTCGCAAAAACAGAGGCTGATTCGATCTGGAAAATATTAAAAACCAATGTCTTAAGTCCATGATGGTCATCCGTTTCATCTTCCATCGTTCCACTCATAAAAGAAAGGAGTGCGGCTACCAGGTCTCCCGGATAGCACATAAAATCCTTTACCTGATCATTTTCAAGTGCCAGGAAGATTTGTTTTATTTTTTCTTTCTCCTCGCGGTACAGATCCTGCGGCATTCCATCCCGGAAATATAGCAGTGCATCCAGTTTGCTCATATGCTGCTGAATCGAAACAGGTTCATTCGAAGCAAATAATTCCTTTGCCATGCGGATCAGCTGGCTGATCAGATCGATTACTTCTCTAATTCGATCCTCTCCGATTGAAAATGGTCCAAAATGAGATAACGGATTTGCCAGTGCCCTTTGTTTTCTCTTCTCAAGTCCGGTCTCTTCCTCTGTCTGCGAAAAAACATCATATGCGTTATCGTAAGCATCGGAAAAGCAACTTAGCCGTTCATTCCATTCTTTCAGTGTATAACAATTTTCAAAATAAGGTAATATACGCTCTAAATCATCCGTATATTGTATACTGCTTTTCCCGTGCGCTGTAAGCCAGCCGGATGCGAAGCATTTTCTCAATCCATCCGCACTCAGTATAATACACTGCCGATTTTCATCCCACATTTTATGCAGCATATATACAAACTGTCCGATTGGATATGAGAGCAAATTTCTTACCTCATATCGTTCTGGAAAATAATCCTTTAGTATCCGGTTAGCCGTATAATCATCCGCACTATATAAGTAAAATCCCTGCTCCTGGATCCTGGAGATATCTTCCACAAATTCGATCGTATTGCTGTATTTGATTATTTTCACATTCGGAGCACTTGTCTTTTCCCCGGTTTCAAATATTTCTCCCAGCGGATTTTTAGAATCCGGATCTTCAAAACGAATCCAGTCTTCATATGGCGGGTATCCATTGCTTTCATTATAAAGGTGTCTCCAGATTTCATTGGCATACGGATATTTCTTTTCATCCTGTATCAGGGCATAAATACTGTATCCCGATTTTACAAAACAGTCATACACAAATCTCTGTATCGGCGTCAAAAACTGGAAGCCATTCCATACAATGACCTTATTTCCGTGAAAGCAAAACGCACGTTCCGCCTCCCGTTCAAAATTTCCCGGCTGTTCCAGTTCTCGCAGTCTGTTCCGAAAAGCGGCGATACTGCCATCCAGCTGCTCCAGATATTTCCACATTTCTAAAAACAAAGAAAGATCCCGGTCAGAAGCTTCCATATCTTCGGGGCGGACACGCGCCTCCTCCAGACGAATCATATTTTGAATCGCCGCATACAGATTCTTTTTACATCCAAACAGCCAGTCTCTTTCCGCCCTGTCATGTACCGCCGCTATTTTATCCCGCAAAAAACGATTTAAAGCCGTCACATATACAAACTTCTGTCCACTCGTATTCCATCCGGGAAACAGCCTCTGGGAAAAATTCAAAAAGCCCATGATATTGCCCTTAAATATCTTCATGTCATAAGACATATTAACCGCCATCTCCCTAGACAAGGTCAGCTGCGGCAAAGGTGCAATTTCCTTAAAATACGGGGCATGTTTTAATTCTGAAACCTTTGTGTACGTATATACCGATTACTCATTGATCAGCCCCACCTTTCCAATCAGAGACGACCAGCTTTCATACGTCTGTCTCTCATTTACCAGCAAGATAAGCCGGTTTACCGCCCGTGTCATAGCGACATAGAGCATCCGGGTTTCCTCCGCCACACCTCTTCGCACTGCCTCTTTCTGCAGTTCTTCATACCAACGGCTCTTCATCTGAACACTTTTCCCCGGCTCGAATGCCAGGCAGCCTTATCTTTTCCTAAAAGAATCGAAGTTCTTTCCCTTGGAACCAGCGAATGCCCCATCGCCGGCAGAATCACCGTATCATATTCAAGACCTTTTGACTTGTGAACCGTCATAATATATACACTGGTATAATCATCTGTCATCTCTACATCCGGTTCCATCTCATCTCGGTTCGTCGCAATCATCAACGTCAGGTAAATATAAAGATCGTAAAGCGTCGCAAACTCCCCGTCCATCCTCTGCTGAATCATTTCCAACAATTTATCCAGGTTCTTTTGATACAATTTAGCATCAATCAGTGCCTGTCTGTTTTTCTTCGCTTCACTCCATTCATTTCCATATAAGTTCACCTTGTCCATGGCAATAAAATTTTCTATCACATTGCTGTTTTCCACGATATCCTTAATAACCGCTACAACTGGTTTAAGCCTGAATTTTCTCTGATATTCATGCCATTTTGTCTGGGAAAGAAATCCGGATAAATACTCCGTTAATTCCGCACCATTCATTTTAATCTGTTCCATCTCAGATACAGAAACCGTTCCTTCATAAGCTGCATATGGGGTCATCAGATAATTATATGTATAAATAGGTCGTTCTGCAAAAATATACGAACTGATCAGTACATAGAAATCTCTCACTGCCTGTGAAAGGAAAAAGGGGCGATCCGAATTCAAAACAACGGTTTTTCCATTTTTCCGGCATAAAGCCGCAATTTCCGCCGCCTTCTGATTTCCCCGGACCAGCACGGCCACCTTCGTTTTATCAGTCACTTTTTTCTTACCAGAACGGATATCCGTCTCCAAATCGTCCAATGCCTCATTGATATGGCGCATCGTCTGGGCAGGCCAGGAACTTTTATTTTCCACATATTCCATTTCAACCGTACCTGTACGGGTATTGAACGGTCTTACCGGCTCCTCATAATGCAGCAATCCCTGCCTTGACCATGCAAAGAAATACTGCTCCATCACTTTCATGATATTGGCACAGGTACGGTAATTATTTCGGAGACTGTAGGAATGCAGGCTGCCATGCATTTCTTCCTCCAGAATATCAAACGCCTCGTCCGTTGCTCCCTTGAAGGAGTAAATGCTCTGCTTTACATCCCCTACGGCAAAAAGCTTTGCATGAATCATCTGCACCAGGCGTGCAAATGTCCGGATCTGCGTGGCATCCGTATCCTGAAATTCATCCACAAACAGATATTTCATTGTAAGACCTTTACAGTCCATTTTCCCATTCAGCAGATAGTGACCAAAATCAAAGAACAAATCATTGATTGAAATCGCATTCTTATCCAGTTTAAGCCGGGTATATTTTTTTTCAAATTCTTTCAGTACCGCCTTAATAACCTGTTGAAAATTTGAAAGCACCGGTTCGCGCTCTACGTCACCCCAGTCCTTTTCTAACACTTCCGAAATCGTGTAACCTTTTCTGGTCAGTTCTTTCCAGTACACATCTATCACCTTGCTGGCGCCTGCATAGTTCATTCCTATCTGAGACGTGATCGATTTTCCATCATCCAATTCTTCCGACAGAAGATCCTTTATCAGCTCTTTTCTTTCTTTTTCCAGCGGCTGAATCCCTAAATCTCGTCCAAATCCCACACTGCATCCAAACCGTTTGAATAAATCATATGCCAGACTGTCAATCGTCGAAATGTGCATCTGCGACTGCTGTTCCAGCCAGGTTAAATATCTTTGATTCTTCGTCAAAGCATATTTTTTTAGGAGGATTTCCTGGAGGCGATCATTCATCTGATTCGTTGCCTCGTTGGTAAACGTGATCATGAAAATCTCCGACATATCCAGATCCGGAACCATGTGCATTAAATACAAAATGCGGTCAATCATCACCGTGGTTTTACCCGTTCCGGCAGATGCCTTCACTACAATATTATCAGCAATTCCGGCATGTTCTACCCGGTACTGGGCGGTGTTAAAAGAAGGGATCGCTTTTTCCAGCCAGTCAAATAGCTGGGCGTATTCCCGATTTAAGCCTTCGCCGTCTATTACGGTAAACGGTGTAAATGATTCTGCCTCATCTGTCTCCGGGATGATAAAAGCTTGTAGGAAGAAGGCATCGGAAAAGGGCTTGTAGGCTTTCTTCAAGTATGTAACATCTGATTCCGTTCCGAACCAGAATACTTTTTTTCCTTCTTTTAGAAACTGACCTAACTCTTTCTGGTGCTGTGTTAGGGGGTGGTTGAAATATAGGATTGAATACTTAGGAAATTTCATGTGTATTCCTTTCTTTGAGTGGTTTTAGATTTTATATACCGCCCATCTCTGCGTAATAGTTCTTTAAATCGTCCTGCATCTGGTTTTTTACTTTCTCCCAGTCGGCATTCTCCATTTGACTGAATAAAGGGAATCATTCTGTTTCCATTCAAAAACTCCATCAAATTAATCTTTCATGATATCGATATTTTCTTATTCATTATACAATATTTTTGCATAAACAGCAAATTGTTCTGAAAATTTTGAAACAATTTTATGCAAATATAACATCAATTTAGGTTTGTAATATATAATATCAATTTATATACCGCCACCTCTGCGTAATAGTTCTTTAAATCGTCCCGCATCTAGGTTTTCACTTTCTCCCAATCTTCATTCTTCATCTGGCTAAGCAATACATGTTCTACTGCTTTTTCCTTACCGCTATCATCGGTATATCGTTAAAATTGTAATGGCAGACTTACCACCTCCTCTGACCGGATCCTCACGCAGCAATAAACCGCTGTCATCTGCATCACAGATCTTTCCGTCACGTACTTGCCGCTTGCAGTTCCGCCAAGAAAGAAGCTTTAGCTACTTCCTGCCGTCCTGTCCGTGGACTTATCCCTGCTCCGAAGCAAACTGCTCAGTATTCCCATCTCATCACGCTTCTTTTTTTCGTATAATAAAAGCACCTGCCATGTTGACAGATGCCTTTAACCAAATCATTATCAATACTATGCCCACTCGTATCTTGGTCGAGCCTTCCAAGGAATAATTTTTTCCTTCATAAGCCTACCCTGAACAATATAATCTTTCACATTCTGTGTACTTGCAAATCGTTCAATCTCACTTGACCGTTTATAGCCCTCTGCAGCTACAAAGCTCTTGTATTCCTTTGAATCAATCAGGAACTCTCCTGCCATACTATCAGCCTTTGATTCAACTTCTCCTGATACTGAATCAAAATCAATGAATTCATGTTTTGTGTCGCCATTTAAAACATGGGCAATTTCGTGAAAAAGCGTAAACCAGAAGATGTCAGCAAACTTTTGTCTCAATGTCATGCAGAGAATTAATGCCCCATCTTCGGTTTTCTTAATAAATCCCTGCACCGGCGCACCAGTAAAATTGGGAACAATTCTAAAAGCAATTCCACATTCAGAAAAAATAGCAGTCAACTTCTTCTGAATTTGATTTGCCCTCATGAACATCACCTGTTTAATATCAGGTATCATCTCTCTAAGCTTTTCCGTGTCTACTTCGTCAGCTATTTCGATGTTCTTTGTAAGAAGCTCACACATTCTTTGCCATGCAAATAGTACATACGGATCTACATTTTTATTCTGCACACGGTAAGCGGCTGCATATGAAATTTTTGGAGTATCAAGCAGATTACTAATACCAAAAATCATCCGAAAATCCAGCACCATTGCGGCAGGGTTCGTTTCTTCATCAAGCCATCCAAAAGACGTCCAGACTTCTATAACTTCCTTAAGATTCTTCAGAACGCTTAATTCGGCCTCAGTGATATTATTCACTTCCTCAAACTCAAGTAATTCACGGTCGTAGTTTGCTTGAAGATTCATCCAGAAAGATGTCTCAATTCCCAAAGCATACTCTAGCTTTCTTGCAAAAGCAGCTGATATGCCTTTCTGTCCATGAATAACTGTGCTGATATGCTTTTCTGTCATTCCAGTTCTAACAGCAAGTTCCCTTTGCGACATCTCCCTGTCTTCAAGTACTTCCGCCAATGTCTCTCCCGGATGAATAATATAATCACGGGATAATCCAACTAAATTTTTTTCTTTTACCATGATAATCAATCACCCCTTCGATAATTAATGTATCGCAATTCTTAAGGCTTTCTACACTTAAATCTTTTGTTTTTGGTTTAACAATCAAACGATAGTTTGCGGAAACCCTTAATGAATATGCCCCCTTTCGGTCTCCCTCCAAGGATTCCATTTTTCCTATTCCAGATTGTTGAAGTGCTGAAAACGAGGTAAACGCAACGATTTGATTATATCGTTTCTTAACAGCCTTCGTTAATTCTGCACCGATTTCCTTTTTCATTAAGTTTTTAGAATTACGAACATCATTCAAATCGTCAAATAGTTCTTTGACCTCAATATCCTCATACTCAACGTTCAGAACAGGATCACCCCCCCCCTGTCAAAAATTTACCTTTTAGGTAAGTTTATTATAGCAGTTTTGAATAAAATGTCAACGTTTTTTGAAGATAATACGCCAACAGTCTGCATTTTACGGGGCTCAGCGGTCGCCATTCTGTTTTAGAACGGCTGCTTTCCGAAGTCAACGACCGCCCATTTTTTAGTTAGAAGACCACCGCTTATCGTGTATTGATCTTAACCGTGTAGTGCTTTGTAGCTCTCTTCATGATGGAATTGGCAGATACCTCATCGTTGAGGATTATCGCTTTCCAGTTATCCGGATCACGCTGTGAGCATACGATGGTGCTTTTCCTCTGCTCGTTCCGCTTTTCCAAAAGCTCAAAGAGGCTTTTAATCTCTCTTTCGTCAGTGATTGTGTGAAGCAGGAAGTCATCTAGGATGATTAGTTCCCATTTGAGATACTTCTTCATCTTACGAGCATATTTATCGTAATCCTGCTCTTTAAGAGCTACCATGCTTTCCAAAAGTTCCTCACTGTGAAAGTAACCGACATTATATCGGTTACAGGCCATTATGCCGTAAACGCTCCATACCAAGTACCCTATAAGCTAAAAGCCGCTTCCGCGGCTCTACTTCATTGCTTTTTCGGTTTTCTGACAACGTCCGGCAACTTTTTCGACCATGGA
>NZ_QUEL01000011.1:0-82956 GCF_003478145.1 Clostridium sp. AF29-8BH
TAAACTTCTCTCTACTCATAATTATAACAGATAAAATCACTTTTGTCAGTTTATTTAATAAAAATAAACTAAACTTTTTTTCTTAAAATAAAATCTATCACAACTAAACTTTTACCCAAAAATTTATTTACATACACCTAAACTTAAATACTCTCTCTGGATCACTGGTTTGCCCTTGGAACCACTTTCAACCCCTTAGTCCATATATTTATACCCTAAACTCAGAAAACCCCTGGAAATTGATTCTGGTCGCTATTTTGAATATCAAACTAATAAACAAACATAAAAATAACATGCCACCTGATTGATGACATGCTATCTTTATCATTTACTATTTGCTATTTCTCTACTTGATTGCTTGAATAATAATCATGTGTTATATTCTGAGTTTCATTACAGTGCATTTTATAAGGCACTGATCCCAACTTTACTTTATAACCCAGTAACCCCCATTGTCTACTTGTCTTAAAATTATCTCTTAAATGACTTGGCAGATTATTTTTATATGGTAACCTATCAAGCCTTGAGACCTGACCCTCATAGAAAAAGAGTTCAATTCCATCTATAAATGCACTCCATGACCTGAACATGTAATATATGTTGGAGAAGGAAGTAAGGGCTCTCTTACAGTGTTTGTTCTAGCCATATAAACAGACCTCATCTGTTTAAACATGTTAGACAATCCTCTGAAATCTTGCCTATCTGGTGGAGCACCTGCTGCCTCTAGTAATCCATAAGTTTCATTTGATTTATCTATTGCCATTTTCAACCCAGATAAGTCTTTAAAGAATGGTTTTGCATATCCTTTTTCATTACTGCCCATTACTTTTTTAGTGGAATGAACCACTATCTGCACCCTGCCCATTCCTTCATCTTTAGCTGATCCTTTATTATCAGCTCTGAGTACTTCTTCAGGGTATATATCTCTATAAAAATCCATTAGTGTCACTTCAGTATATCCCTCTTTAAGCATCCACTCTGCTACAGTATTCTTTTTCAAATCTAGCATGTGCAATCACCTTTCCTCATGTTGTTCTTCTTCCTAATGTTCTCTTTACCATGTTCTTTCTCAAAATTTTGCCGTACCTATCTCATTTCTTAAAGCTCTCACATAGAGGGGAGTATACAAGCGTATCATACCAAAGGGATTTTGACCCATTAAAATCCCTTTGGGCGAACCCAGATAAAACTTCTCAAATTCACTGAACATCTCCAAAATCCTCCCCCTTCTCTCCTTTTATACTATAGGTAAATGGACCTATCTGTTCTCATCCACAGGTGACACGTTATCATCATTAAAAAATTATTTATATATACTACATACTTTAACGTCCTCTGGATTTATCAACTTTTCTTCCTACTGTCATAAAATTTTTCTCTTTACGTACATCGAAGCGTGTATAACTGTAGGCATTAAAAAAGCAGAAGCTATCATAGGAAAAGTCCTACTGCTTCTGCTTTCTTGAATCTTATGCTATTTTTTCTCTACCCAGTAAACTACACTACCAGCTTGTAATACCTCAATGCCTCCATGATATATTCCCTTTTCTCTGGAGTACAGGATTTTATCACAGGATCATCTTTCTTTGAAACATTATAATTAGGACGCATATCCAATTCACAATCCCGTTTTACTTCTGCTATATAAGCAGTATGCACCTTCACCCCATGCTTCTCCATGATATATTTCTTGATATTCTCATAAGTTGGTTTCTGTTCCTTCTGTTCTTTATACTCCTTATGCATATCTGGACTAATCGGCACTTCCATCTCAACCTGGAAGTCTCTCTTTTTCTTCCCAAAGTCACTTTTTTTAGTTAAAAGAGCTACCGTCTCGACAGTTGTTTCAGTTTCCAAGGGAAGTTCTTTCACTTCCTCACCATCAACAGGCACAGGAAAATTGAATACGATCTTCTTTATCCAGCTTCCGTCTTTCCTTTTCTCCGGGAACATCTCAATTCGCTCGATAAAGGCCTTCATAAACTCCTTCTGCTCCGCTTCCGTTGCGGAATGGTAGACTTCATCAAATGCCAGCAACAAGCGATAGATATTGTCTCCGGAAATCTTCTCCTGCTGGATGCTGCGGATCTGACTTTGCAATTCGCCAATCTGAACTTCGATTTCCTCTATGGTGTCATACTGCTCATCATAGCGGCGCTGCAAGTCCAAAATCTTTCTGTCATAGTGGGCATCATTGATGTCCAAGGTATCCATCTGACGCTCCAAGCGGCTTTTCGTTCCAAAGGCTTGCTTTAGCCGCCCTTGTAGGACAGCAATCTGCCGTTCCATATCTTCTGTATCAACTGCTGTTCCGATTTTCGCCTGAATCGCTTCTACAAACCGTGGATTGTTGACCATAGCGGAGATAACCTTCGCCACAAATTTGTTGATTTCCGTCTGCTCGATATTCAGACGGAAACTGCACTCATGCCCGGTAGGTGTTACCGTATTTTTGCAGTAGTAATAATACCGTGTTTTCTTGTCCTTGCTGTGCGCCTTGGCGATATTGCCGTACATACTCTTTCCGCAGCATGGGCATTTCAAGATACCGGACAGGATGTGTGCGTGGTCTGGATTGTTAACCTTTTCCCGCTTAAAAGAATTGATCTTGCGCTTTTCCTGTGCCAGATACCAATCCTCTTCGGAAATGATAGCTTCGTGTTGTCCTTCATAAACCGGGAACTCCGACTGCTCAACCACGTGCATCTCGTTTCTTGTACCCTGTTTCTTTTCTGTTCTTCGTCTGCCGTAAGCAATCTTTCCCATATAAACAGGATTGTACAATACATTTTTCACAAAATCTCTTGAAAATCCCGGAATGGTATTATTCTGTCTTAGTTTCTTAGTATAACCATTGCGGTTCAGATATTTTGCAACTCCTGCAACACCCTCATTAGTGTGAATGTAGCGGTCATAAATGACACGAATTACTTCCACTTCATCCTCTGCAATGACAAGGTTTCCATTTTCCAGTTTGTATCCATATGGAGCGAAACCGCCGTTCCATTTGCCCTCACGAGCCTTTTGCTCACGTCCTGCCATTGTCTGTGTGCGGATATTTTCTCGCTCAATCTCTGCCACCGCAGACAGCACAGAGATCATCAGCTTTCCTGCATCCTTGGAGCTGTCAATGCCATCCTCCACGCAGATCAGATTGACACCGAAATCCTGCATGAGTTGCAAAGAGTTCAGAACGTCCGCTGCATTTCTGCCAAATCGGGACAGCTTAAAGACCAACACATAAGAAACATCATCTTTGCCGTCCTGGATGTCATTCAGCATCCGTTGAAACTCCTGCCGCCCTTGAATGTTCTTTCCGGAAAAGCCCTCGTCAGAATACTCCCCGGCAACGATCATATCCTCGTATGCCGCATACTTCCGCAGCTTGTCACGCTGGGCATCCAAACTGTATCCGTCAACCTGCATCGAGGTGGACACTCTTGTATAAAGATAGCATTTAAGTTGTTTCTTTTTCAGAATCTCCACCTCCCTCATTCCTTCCTTTTACCATAAGTCCCTCGTTGCGGATATAATACTCCAAAAGCCACAGCACATAATCCGGTGCATGGCGGTTGTCCAATTCCCATTCAGTCATAGTCCGGTAAGGAATATGAACGAGCTTGCAAAAATCTTTCCGATTCAGTCCTGTGCTTTCCCGCAACTTTATAATTCTGTTTTTACAATCCATCCGTCTTTTCTCCACAAAAGCAAAAAATACACGTTGCGTAATCATTATAGCATAGCCATAGTGAATACGCAACGTGTAAATTGCAAATTTTACGCAGCCTTATCCGTCAGAAGCTGCGCTTGATTACTTTCCTCGGAATACTCCACTTCCTGCGGAGCGTCCTGTTCCAATTTATCCAAAACCTGATGTCCATATTTCTGGAGCATCTGGCTCATAACATCCACACAGCGGTCAAATGCCGCATTATATTTCGCTTCTTCATAATATTTCTTCAATAGGCGATTCCTCCATCAAAGTTCCATATCCTGTCCACGCTTCCGGGCAGGGTGTTCGTGTTCCTGTGTTTCCTTTCCTCTGATGAGGATAGAATTGATAAAAGCCCGAACCTTTTCGGATGCGATTTCCAGTGCATCCAGAAAGGGTTGGGCTTTCTGTTTGAGTTCCATATATTTTTCGCTTACCGCTTCATACCGCTGCTTCCAGATGGAAACCGTCTTTTCTGCGGAAGCCAATTTTTCTTTCAGTCGCTTGTTGTCAGCATTGGCAATAATACCATTGACCGCATAGTGTTTGAGCGTGTCGCATTCATCCGGAGTCAGCACAACATTGTTTCCGAATGTGGCTTTTTTGCCCATTGTTTCAATCTCCTGCACCGTCAGAGCAACGGTCTTTGCTGTTTTGGTTTCCTTTTGCAGAGCTTCCAGTTTCTGTTTCTGCTTCTCCGTGGCAGCTTTGGCATTCTCCAAACCCCGCTCCACCTGTGCCACCTGTCCGGCCACAGTTTCCAGCCGCTGCTGTTCTGCCTGCACCTTGAACTGGGTCACAGTCAGATGTTCCTCGGTACTGCCACGCTCTCCACGCTCCAGATCGGTATATCCGGCAACTCGCATGAAATGAAAAAAGTCATCCTGCAACACACTGTAGGATGACCTCAAAATCTTTTTTCCTCTTGCGTTCAACATTGGATTACCGTCCTCGTCAAGCACCGGCTTAGACTCCCATTTCTTACTGCGGCTGACCTGTGTGATGACCTCCTTAACGGTTCCCCGGAGGCTTCATCCTTGCATCGCTTCGACCAAAGGATCTGCTTTTCCACCACCGGGATATAAACCACATGAAGATGATAGTGGTACACATCCTCGCCCAGAGCTTCGGACATCGCCCGGTTGCGCTCATCGGCGTGCATCACAGCGGAGAGGATATACTGCTCACCGCCTACAATCTCCACGGCGGCTTTGTAAGCATCAGCATAAAACTGTTTTGCAAATTCATAGCCGCCATGATTGTAGAAATAAGCAGAGTTCACATCAAATACTAACTCGCCGTATTTGACGGCATCCGGTTTCAGACCTCTGGTGGAAATTACGCCGTCCTGTTCCATCTGCTCAAACGTTTTTACATAATCGTCCGTGGGTGCTTTGAAATGAACGTTCAGAGAAGTGCGTTCCGGCACGATGTCCTGATTGCTGTAGCTGTCCTTTTCACGCTCATTGTGTTCCTGTACCTTAGCCACATCTGCCGGGGTTTCCAAGTCCTGATTTCTGGCTACGGTACGGTCTATTCCATCATTTCTTGCCATAGAATTTTTGTCCTTTCTTTGAGATTTGCAGACAGCGGAGAACTACGGAGAGGCACTTTTTCAAAGTGTAATAACCCACTATGACACTTTCATCCATACTGGCTGCAAAGTGCCGTGGGCTCTCCGAGGGCTCTCCCGAGGGGGAATGCGGTCACTGCGGTGACCTCTGCTGAACTGCCCGAAAACTGTCTGCATCGTTTTCTGTTGTTCAGCCCGGATAGCTGCTGTTTTGCGAAACACCACCCATCCCGGCGGCAGTGAAAATCAAATCTTTCACTGCAATAGAAACAGCCCAAATAAAGGAAATGAGCTGTTTCTATCACAAGCGTTTCACGCTCTTTTGCTGCGTACATACGTACCAGCCAATGGGATTTACTCGACCTGCCGCCATTCCTCCGGAATGTCCTCCGGTACGTACGTACACGGCGAATCTCCGTAAAACCCATTTATATGAGGTCGTGCAATGGCTTCCACTCCCATGAATCCCCAAACCCGCCGTCCGGCAGAGTTGGTGATATTGTTGCAATGTTCCAGATTAAATTTCTTGGCATTGGCAATCATGGCGTCGCTGAAGCTGCGGGCTTTCAGCGGTGCAAGGGAATTTTCTTCGCACCACATCCGGTAGATTTCATAGAAATCCTTGGAACTGATGGACGCATCCGCTTTACGCTGGATGTATCCCTCGGAATCCATGAAATCAAAGATATTGTTGTTGTCACGCTTGACCGCTTCCCGGTTTTCCCGGATACGCTCACTCTCCGTAAACTTAAAGTTGTTGGCAACAAGCCGCTGTAAGCCTTCAAATGCCCACAGGAAGATACCCTCGGCTTCAGCTTTCATCTTCTCCGCAAGGTCGGGATCGTCAGCTCTGTCCACTGGCTTTTCCTTGGTGGTCAGCACAAGCTGTCTGCGATAAAATCCGTCACTGCGGTCATACAAGGCTTGCAGATCACCGTTGCTGAATGCCAGCAATCGGGCGAACATCCAACCCTGATAACTCTGCTTGCCTTTGCGTTCCAAATCCATCTTGCCCTGTGCGGTGACAATGGATTTTACATAGTTGGTCTGGCGCAGAGCTTCCATCCGCATATCATCATCCACGCACAGGAGAATGTGTTCCAAATCGGCACGGGCGAAGCGGTTTTCAGAAATCTTGCCGATGCTGCCGTCTTTCATATTCGTGCCGAAGATGGTAGACAGTACCGCACCGATTTGAGATTTACCCTCGCCGCCGTTGCCTTTAATCACCATCATGTGCTGCCCCTTGTTGGAGGGAATCAGGCAATAGCCGATAAACTCCTGCAAAGTTGGAATGTCCTCGGCGTAAAGCAACCCATCCAGAAAGTTCAGCCAGATCACCGGCGCAGTAGCATCGGGATTGTAAGCAACCGGCAAACGGCTCCGCACGATAGCCGGTCTGCCCTCGGTAAATGTGCCATTCAATAGCAGCGTACCGTTGGACAAATGAATCCGATCCTGCTCCGGTGGAAAGTCCGGCACTTGCGCTTCCAGTTTCAGCACTTCCAGAATGTTGGTGATCTTCCGGGGGATATTGTTTACGGCACAGAATTTCAGCTTGTCGTAAATCTCCCCACGCAGAGGAAGATCGTCCGTCACTCGACCATCGGGCGTGAAAAAAGCTCCGTTTGCGAAGATGATCCTGCGCTCTTGCAGAAATTCTTCACAAAACAGAGCTTCGTTGATGTTCTGCCCGTCAAACCACATGGGCAAGTTCATATCAGGCGTTTTCCGGT
Organism: Clostridium sp. AF29-8BH; assembly: GCF_003478145.1. NCBI lineage: Bacteria > Bacillati > Bacillota > Clostridia > Eubacteriales > Clostridiaceae > Clostridium > Clostridium sp. AF29-8BH. The sequence goes on from NZ_QUEL01000011.1 coordinate 7,022, forward strand.
TCTTCGCATGGTGCGCCACCTCCTTTTTCTTTCGTGTGATGTACTCTTGCAGAAAAGCAATTTTGCCGTCATGCATCAGCTTGTCCACCAATGCCACCCGTTCTTCCAGATCACCCACCGTCAGCACATCTGCCATATATTCGATATAGCAGTGCATCTGGCAGGCTTCCACAAAACGGTCATCCAGAGCATCTTCCGGTGTCTTGGGTGCGTATCGTACTTTCCAATCTTCCAGCAGATGCAGATAATCCGTCAGCACCCGGAAACACAGCATTTCATCCTCCCGTAACTGACGGATATAGGGACGCTTCGGCTTGACCATAGCTGCGGCAGTGGGCGGTTTTGGGTCAAGTCCAAAGTCCGCAGCCAGCTTTTGCGCTGCTTCATAACTGCTCAGATCGAACAGCCTTGCCACAAGGTCGATCACATCCCCTTTGGCTCCGCAGCCGAAGCAGAAAAAATAGTCCTCATTCAGCTTCAGGCTCGGATGCCTGTCGTTGTGGAACGGGCAGCAAGCCATGCCGTTGTGGCTCACTTTCAGCCCGTAGTGTTCGGCGGCTTGCTTGACGCTGATTGCCGCCTTGATGGTTTCATAGATTGTCATAGAAAACCCTCCGTTCATAATATTCTGGAAAGCACGAAGCACCCGCCGTGATTGGCAGGTGCTTCGCTCCTTCTATTATGGTTATGACGGATTTTTCAAAAAACAGGCTAATGACAGGACAATCCTGTTTCAAAAAACAGGACAACTTATCTGAGGACGTAGATTTCTTTACATTTACATGATATAATTAGAAAAATGAAAAAACAGGACAGGAGGGCAAGCATGAATCAAGAATTGATGACATTGGATTTCTGGCAGGATACGGTCATATATGAGAGCAAAACATTTCCTGTCGGTACGCTTGCCTGTGATGCACTGAATGTTCCTGTGAATACCATTGCAAAAATAAACGAGCAATGCGAGAAAATCAATCTGCTGCTCGGGATGCTGAATGCCGGACAGGATACTTCTGCACTCTTTCCTATGGCAAAGGAAGCTGCATTGACAATGTTAGAGATTCTCAGCAAAACGCCGCCGTTCTCCTATATGGATATACCAAAGCACCGGGAACGAATAGAAAGGGTCTTTACTGCGGACAATGCTCTGAAATATGTGGAGTTCGCCATAAAAGCCGTAACCAATTCTTTACCGTTCGAAGAAGTTCCGAAATATGCTGATGCGGTGATGCTCCAGCGCTATACCGCTGTATGCGGGCATCTGGCTTACTCCCTTGGGGAATACCAAACGTCCATGCTTGATTTTGCAGAAAAAACAGACGGCAACGAAGCAGACCGCACCGCAGAGGGTTTTGCAAAAATGTTCGGCAGCTATTTCCCGCCGGAGTTTTCCATCACGGAGGGCAATGCCTGGATGTCTACCCTGAACAATTCCGTTCAGTATGTATCCGTCATCCGTCCCGGCGAAAAAGTTGCGAAGCTGGTCAAGCGGATGCACTATGTATCATTTGTGGGGATGTTCCGGTCTGATCTCTTTGAGGGCTTGTGTGTGGGTCATGCACCGAAGAAATGCCGGATCTGCGGCAAGTGGTTTCTGACCACCAACGCAAGGCACACCAAATACTGCGGTGGCTATGCACCGGGGGACAAGCTGCACCGCACTTGCCGACAGATCGGCAACTTGAAAGGCAGAGAACAGAGGGAGCTTGCGGACGATCATCCGCTGAAACAGATTTATGAGAAGCGTCTGAATACCATAAACCGCTATATAAAGCGTGGCGCTTTGGACGCTGATCTTGCGGAGGCTATGAAGAAGCTGGCAAAGGATAAAATGCTTCGAGCGCTGAGCAATGTCGCCTATGCCAAAGGTGATTACGAAAAAGAGATGGGACAGACGGCTTTGAAAAAAGAAGCATTGAAAGTAACTTATAGGTATAAACAATGAAAATTATTGAGGTTACAGAAAACAAAAAGGAATATCTGGATTTGCTGTTATTGGCTGATGAGCAGGAAAACATGGTAGATTGCTATCTTGATAATGGCAGGATGTATATCCTCGATGACAATGGAGTTAAAAGCGAATGTGTCATAACCGGCGAAAGAAATGGTGTGCTTGAAATTAAGAACATTGCAACAGTTCCAGAACATCAAGGCAAAGGCTATGCAAAAGCTTTGATTGACTTTATCATCGAGAAATATAGCGGACAATATGCTGTTCTGCAAGTTGGAACGGGCGATAGTCCACTGACAATACCATTCTATGAAAAATGTGGTTTTGTCCGTTCTCACATAATACCAAATTTCTTTACAGACAATTATGACCACCCAATATATGAAGGTGGTGTACAGTTGGTGGATATGGTGTATTTGCAAAGAAAGTTCTAAATACTGATATGGTAAACCGGAAGGAGGTGCGCTATGCTGAATGATTTTACATGGAATATGACTGGATACATACCAAAACACCAAGTCAATCCGCACGGTGACGGCATCATTCCCTATGTAGCAGAGCGCATCTTCCAACTGGAACCGGAGCCGCCATCAGTGGGCAATCTGAACGAATATATCCTGTCTGCCTTGCAGGAAAAGAATTTGATATATTTCTCATTCTTCCTACACCACTACGAGCCGCAGCTTAACAAGCGCATCAAAGACTTTCTCGGTGTGGATGGCGGCGATCTGTACGACACAGACCGATTTATAGATATAAAGCTCTCCTGCCGGGAGCAAATGCTCCAAAAGCTGATGGACTATGACCTTGCCAAGGGTGCAGAGTATGCTACATACATTTTCCCGTTCATCCGGGATGCTATGCTCCGTTTTCGCATGGGCGAAGAAAAATGGTCGGTGTCCTCTCTGACCAATTACAAAATGGTGCGGTCAATGGCATGGATGTACCATAACACCAAGGATGCGGTCAACGAATTTTCCAAGAAGTACAACTGCGATCTTGCCCTTGCGGAAGAATATCTGAAAGTTGTCCGTGGAATCCGTAATCAGCAGCCTTTCTATGTCACAGACGAGGACGGCGAAGAAACAGGCGAGGATGTAGCCCTTGACGATAGCTGGAACTATACCGATATCCTCTGGAACGGCATACAGGCAGAAAAGGTGCAGCGGGCATTTGAGAAACTGAATTACCGGGAACAGACCTTGCTCGAAAAACGGTTAGCAATTTGCATGACCTGTGGGCGTGTCAGCTCATGGAAAGACCGCCCCACCTTTGAAGAACTGGCGGTTATGTTTGAGGGCAGTACAGCCAGCGGTGCAGAACGAGCCTACCGAAAAGCGGTGGACAAGCTGACAGAACTTCTGGTTGCCGAGGGTGCGATCCACGCTGTCCGACTAAAACAGAAATCCAAGACCAAGCGCAAAAAGAAAATCGCCGCCGCAATCTACGAATATCAAGCAGACTGCGACGGCGAATGGGGCGAAATATCATTGGATTTTCAGAACGGCAAGGCAGAGGTCATTCGGCTTGCCGATTGGGATACAGTGAAAACAAACAAATTTGCAAGCAGAGCAATAGCCTATCTTCTGAACTGTGAGAACGAAAAATTGCCCAAGGAAATAATGGTGGCATTTGAATAACGAAGGAGTGAGATACATGGAACAATTATTGATTATTGAAGATGATATCGGTTTGAATCAAGGCTTATGCAAAGCGCTGAAAGCAGATGACCGTCAGATTATATCCTGCCATGATCTAAAAGCGGCAAGAGAACAATTGCTTTGCGGGAGTGTATCCCTGATCCTGCTGGATATCAATCTGCCGGATGGCAGCGGGCTCGAGCTGCTCCGGGAGGTCAAGGAAAACACACCCTATATTCCTGTTATTCTGCTGACTGCCAATGACACCGATCTGGACATCGTAGACGGACTGGAGAGGGGCGCTGATGATTACATTACCAAGCCCTTTTCTCTTTCGGTTTTGCGGGCAAGGGTGAATACCCAACTGCGAAAGCAAGCGTCAAACCATAAAAATGCGCCGTTCCATATGGATCTATTTCACTTTGACTTTGAGGCTATGACCTTTTATGTGGGAGATTCAAAAGTGGAATTGAGCAAAACAGAACAAAAATTACTGCGTCTGCTTGTTGAAAATCGTGGTCGAACCATGACCCGTGGAGACCTTGTCGACCGGATCTGGACAGATGGCGCAGAATATGTGGATGAAAATGCTTTGTCTGTTACGATCAAGCGTCTGAGGGATAAGCTTGGTGCACAGAAATACATTAAAACCGTCTATGGAATCGGTTATAGCTGGGTGACAAAAGATGAATAAAACCGGCATTGTGATCATACTGCTATGTTTTCTGGCGGCGATAGCTGCTGTATTATGGGAACGGAGAAAGACCAGAAAAACGATGGAAGAAATCGAAAAGATGCTGGACGCTGCCATGACCGGCTCCTTTTCTGAAACCAATTTTGATGAAAGCCAGCTGTCTGCATTGGAAACGAAGTTTGCGCACTATCTTTCCGCAGCAGAAGCATCTTCTCAAAATATAGCGCAGGAAAAAGACAAAATCAAAACCTTGATTGCGGACATTTCCCACCAGACGAAAACGCCGATTGCAAATCTGCTGTTATACAGCGAGCTTTTGATGGAGGAAACTCTGCCTGCATCGGCGAAGGCAAATGTGGAGGCGCTGTACAAACAATCGGAAAAGCTGCGTTTTCTGATCGATTCTCTCGTAAAGCTTTCCAGACTGGAAAACGGGATCATTTCACTCTCCCCTCAGCAAGCAGCGCTGCAGCCGCTGCTTGAAAGTGTGGTAGAACAATATACTGCCAAGGCTTCTGAAAAAGGATTGTCTTTGCAAATGCAGGATACCGATGCTTTTGCTGTATTCGACTTCAAATGGACAGCGGAAGCGCTGGCTAATATCGTAGACAATGCCATCAAATATACAGAGCATGGCACAATCAGGATTTCTGCCGTAAGTTACGAAATGTTTGCAAGGATCGATATATCGGATACCGGTTCAGGCATCCCGGAAAATGAGCAAGCGAAGATATTTGCTCGCTTTTACCGCTCAAATAGTGTGCAGAAACAAGAAGGTGTGGGCATCGGCTTATACCTTGCTCGACAGATCATATCCGGCGAGGGCGGTTATATCAAGGTTGCTTCCGTTCCGGGAAAAGGAAGTACGTTTTCCATATTTCTGCCGAAATAACAACAATTCTATCAAAACTGTTAGATTTCATTTTCCGCCGGAAAGAATGTGGAAAGATTCCTATGCAATAATCTGTATGTATCAAAGGATCATTTCCTTTCATACATACAGATTTTTTCATGGAGGTACTCATTTATGGAAGTTTTACAGGCAAAAAACCTGAAAAAGATTTATGGCTCCGGCAATAACGCAGTTCATGCGTTGGATGGAGTTGATTTAAGTGTAAAGAAGGGCGAATTTGTTGCAATTGTCGGCACATCCGGCTCCGGCAAATCCACGCTGCTGCACATGCTGGGCGGGCTGGATCGCCCTACAAGTGGCACGGTTATGGTGGACGGACAGGATATTTTCTCCCTGAAGGAGGAAGCCCTGACCATCTTCCGCCGCAGGAAAATCGGCTTTGTGTTCCAAGCATATAATCTTGTTCCGGTGCTGAATGTGTATGAAAATATTGTTCTACCCATTGAGCTGGACGGTGGCAAGGTCAATAAGGATTTCGTACAGCAGATTGTACAGACACTTGGGCTGGATGATCGTCTGGATGCGCTGCCCAATCAGCTCTCAGGCGGTCAACAGCAGCGGGTAGCCATTGCCCGTGCGCTGGCGGCAGCACCCGCTATCATTCTGGCAGATGAACCCACCGGCAATCTGGATTCCAAAACCAGCCAGGATGTATTGAGCCTTTTGAAAGTCACCAGTCAAAAGTTCGCCCAGACAATCGTAATGATCACTCACAACGAAGAAATTGCACAGATGGCAGACCGCATTATCCGTATCGAAGATGGTCGGATCGTCTCCCAGAGCTAACGGGAGGTGGTTACGATGAATGTCAAAAACAGAAAATGTATTCGGAAGCTCAGCTTAAAATCTCTTTATGCGAACCGCCGTCGCAATCTGATCGCTATTTTTGCCATTGCGCTGACAACGCTGCTATTTACGTCCATGTTCACCATTGTCTTGTCGTTGAACGCCAGTTATGAAACCTACCAGTTTCGGCAGGTAGGCGGCTATGCGCATGGCACCTTTAAGGATGTTTCCCCCGAGCAGGCGGAACGCATCGCTGCCCACCCAAAGGTGAAGGCTGCGGGGGTACGGAAGGTAATCGGTATCACTGCGGAGGGGGTCTTTGCCAAAATACCGGCAGAGATCAGCTACATGGATGCCAACTGCACTAAATGGAGCTATGCAACCCCTACTACCGGACGGATGCCCGAAAGCGGCAAAGAGGTAGCCATGGATACGGCAGCGTTGCAGCTGCTTGGCGTAACGCCGGAGCTGGGCGCCGAGGTCACGGTTTCCTATTCCATTACGGACAAGGATCAAACCGCCTTTACTGTAACAGATACCTTTACGCTGGTGGGCTATTGGGACTATGATGAACTAATGCCTGTTCATTACATCAACATCAGCCGTGATTACGCAGATGACATCGAAGCGCAGGCAGTGAAAACAGGTTTACAGCCTTTCCGCACCGATTTGAATGTCATGCTGGCCTCCGGCACAAACATTCAAGGCAGATGGAGCAGGTGGATACCGATCTTGGCTACACATGGGACAGCTATACCGATCCCAACAGCGTCCGGATCGGCGTCAACTGGGGATATACCTCATCCCAGCTGGAGTCGAAGCTTGATCCGGAACTTGTGATCGCCATAGCAGCTTTTTTGCTGCTGGTGATTTTCACGGGGTATCTTATCATCTATAACATTTTCCAGATCTCTGTTGTAGGGGATATCCGGTTCTACGGACTTCTGAAAACCATTGGCACAACGCCCCGGCAGCTCAAACGTATCATTCGCCAGCAGGCACTTCTGCTTTGTCTGATCGGCATTCCGGCAGGGCTGCTGCTGGGCTACGGCATCGGCGCTGTTCTGGTGCCTGTTGTCTTGCGCTCCACCCAGTTGGATGCAGGCATCACCACCATCAGCACATCGCCTGTGATCTTCCTTGGTTCTATGCTGTTCGCCTTGTTGACGGTGCTCTTGTCCTGTTCCAAGCCCGGAAAAATGGCAGCTAAGGTCTCTCCGGTGGAGGCTACCAAATATACGGATGCAATGCAGACCAAGAAAAAACAGCGCAGCACCCGGGGAGCGAAGCTCCATCAGATGGCCTTTGCCAATTTGGGACGAAACAAGAAAAAGACGGTACTGGTGGTGGTGTCTCTGGCACTGTCGGTGACACTCTTCAATGCGCTGTGTACCTTTGTGGGCGGCTTCAGCATGGAGAAGTATGTATCCGCCAAGACCTGCGCCGATTTTATCGTCAGCACGCCCGACTATTTCCGTTACAACTCAGCAGATGAATTCATCACGCCAGAACAGATCGGAGAGATCGCAGCAAACACAAAGGCCAGTCTTTCCGGCACGGGATATGCTGTGCGAAAACCCGCATATCTGTGGATGACGGAGGATGCTCTGCGGCAGGACTATGCATGGTTCGAAAGCGCCGAGCAGTTGGACAGCCATATGAGCCGTCTGGAGCACCGGGGCAATATGGTGATGGGAAAGACCAGAATTGAGGCTCTGGATAACAGTCTGTTTGACAAGCTGCAAGTGTTCGACGGAGATATTTCTCCCATGTTGGAGCCGGACAATAACGCCATTGCCATTGCGGTTTCCTTAGATGACTACGGTAATCTGCCCAATCTTGAATACTACCCTAAGGTGGGAGACACGATCACCGCTACCTATGCGGACGATGTGAAATATATCGACAGCCGCACCGGGGAACTCTGCACCGAAGATACACCGGAGGAGTACCTTCAGGAAAAACTGTATGGAGCCAGAGATGTAGCGTACACGGTCTGCGCCTTGGTAGAGCTTCCGTATTCCATGAGTTATCGTTATGGTGGTATTGGATATGAGACAGTTTTGTCTGTGGATACCGCACAGCGGGACAGCGGTGGTGCGGCCATTCCGCTGCTCTACCTGTTCGACACAGCGGACGAAGCGGACGAGGCCGAAGCAGAGCAATATCTATCGAAGCTCACTGCCGGTGAGTTTTCGCCCTTGATGTATGAAAGCAAGGCCACGGCTCGCTCTGAATTTGCTCAGTTCCGGCAGATGTTCCTTCTGATAGGTGGTATCCTCTGTGCTATCATTGGGCTGGTGGGACTCTTAAATTTCTTCAACGCCATGATGACCAGTATTCTTTCCCGCCGCCGTGAATTTGCTGTGCTTCAGGCTGTAGGAATGACGAACCGGCAGCTCAAAACCATGCTGATCTACGAGGGATTGTTTTACGCAATGTCCTCCGTATCGGCGGCCTTTATTCTGTCGCTGGCGGTGGGACCTCTTGCAGGAAAAATGCTGGGCAGTATGTTCTGGTTCTTTGAGTATCGATTCACCATTCTGCCTGTCCTGCTGACAATTCCGGTATTTCTTCTGCTGGGGTGGCTGATTCCTTGCATGATGTATGACAATGCAGCGAAATGCAGTGTTGTAGAGCAATTAAGGGATGCTCAATAACTGTTAAGCAAAAAACGGCCCTCTGCCAAGGAAAAGGCAGAGGGCTGAGTTTTAATCTAAGGGTTTACATTCAGTTACAGTTTTTAGATAAATTTCGGGATCACCGTTCAAGATCAAGTCTGCATATCCAACCGGATCATTGTAGATTAGATAATCCAGTTCTGACCGTTGATACATATTGTCAGCAACCTCATTCTCCACGGCGATGGTATCAATGGCAATCATGCTGCCATCTAAAAATTTCAGTTCCACACAAGCGGTATCCATGTTAAACTCACAAGAAATCAATCTATCCATAAGAAACCTCCATTTTGCGGGATGTTAGATCATCCCAAAATATTTGAATGCTTCTCGGATTGCTTTCTCTTTTTCCTGCGGACACTGGGGCTGTCTGGAATCCTCGGACTTCGGCAGATTATAGTTCTTACCAACCCCAATCCCACATTTTCGTTTAATCTGTGAGATATAGAGGTTGGACACCTTTAACCCGGTATGCTCCAACACATACTCCTTGATCTGCGGATAGGTTGCCCCATCCTGAAATTCGGACATATCCATATCTTCCAAAGAGAACTCAACCCGAATCTTTTTCGAGTCGACCTCACCCTTGGAAAGCAAGACAACCGTCTCCACATGCCCCGTCCACCCAAACAAATCCACCGGCCATGCTTCTTTCGCCCGATAACCGTGCTTTGCGAATACTTTCAAATCGCGTGCCAATGTATCCGGACCACAGGAAATGTAGACGACACGTTTCGGCTGCATCAGGCTACCGCGTCGATAAATTCTTCGGTACTTCCGCTTCTCGGCGGATCCATGAAAACGACGTCGGCGCTCTCGCTGCGGGCTGCCATATGAGACATGAACCGGCCTGCATCATTGCAGAAGAACTGTGCATTGGTGATGCCATTCTTCTTCGCATTCTGCACTGCATTCCGCACTGCATCCTGATTTAACTCTACGCCGATAACTTTGCCCGCGTGTTTGCTGGCAATGAGACCGATCGTACCAATACCGCAATAAGCATCCAGTACCGTCTCCTTGCCTGTAAGTCCTGCCAGTTCCATCGCTTTTCCGTACAGCTTCTCAGTCTGAACTGAGTTAATCTGATAGAAGGAACGGGACGAAATACGGAACCGGAGTCCGCAGAGTTCATCTTCGATATATCCTTTTCCATACAGTACATGTTCTTTGTCCCCCAGTACCATACTGGTGCTTCTGCCGTTGATATTCTGGACAATCGTAGTAATTTCCGGGTGCTTTTCACGAAGCGCCTTGACGAAATTGTTCTTCGACGGGAATACCGGGGATGCTGTCACCAAAACGACCAGAATCTCGCCGGTTGTGAAGCCGCGGCGAATCAATACATGACGCAGCAGACCGTATCCGGTGTCCTCATCAAAAACACGAATCTTGAACGAACGAAGCATACTCCGGATCGTCACGATGATCTCGTCTGCTTTCTGATCCTCAATCAGACAGGAATCCACCGGAAGAATCCGATGTGTCCCCTCTTTGTAAATGCCAGAAATCGGATTATTTTTCCGATCCAATCCAAATACCGCATGAACTTTATTGCGGTAATGATACGGCTCTTCCATTCCAATGATCGGACGAACCGGACAGACACCGCCCAGCAGTTCTTCCATGCGCTTCTGTTTTTCTTTTAACTGCTGATCATAGGTTAAATGGAGATACTGACAGCCACCGCACTCACGGTAAATCGGACATTTTGTTTTTCCTCGCTGTCCACCACGAACCGTTTTCTGACCGTCTTTTTCCCCTACATTTCGTTTCCTGTCCCCATGTGTGCCCCATTTATCCTCAACTCCAGACACTTTACGAGCAGCTTTTCTCTGTTTTTCCCCATTGACTCCCACTTTTGCACTATTCTTGGAAAATCCAGTTGTTTTCTCCCCCCGGCCAAACGATTTCTTTCCTTCCGTTCTTTTTCCATCAGAACCATTCCCTGCTGTCTTTTTCCATCCTGTTTCTTTCATTTTTTCTCACACTTTCTTTCTTCGCTTATCTTCTACGCCTCTCCCAACTCCGCTTCTGTCTTCACGCCCTTAAAATTCTTCTTCCAACGTTCTTTCTTAAAATGCACCGCGTAAATGAGTCCGCGCACGCATTCATCGGCTGCCATCGCAATCCAGACGCCTTCCAACCCCCAGCCGAGCTTGCTGCCGAGCAGCCAGGAACCGGCGGCAGCTACGACCCACTGGAAGGTGATTCCGACCGTGGTCGGGGTCAGGACATCGCCGACCGCAATCAGGCATTTGGTCATAACAATGTTGACCGCGCGCCCGATCTCCAGCACAATCTCAATCACCAGAATCCGCCGTCCAAGCGCAATGATCTCCGGGTTGTCTGTGAAAATCAGGAAAATGTATTTGCCTCCCAGACACATCAGCACCGCCATACCGACACACGCCGCAATCGCAACCTTCAGTGTCGCATTCACTCGTTTCTGTATATCATTCAGACGGCGCGCGCCGATCAGGTAGCCCAGCACAATCTGGGTTCCGTCGCGATCGCCATCGCATAGACATAATCAATATTGGCAAAAATCGTACAATATCCCTTAGTTACAGTAACCAGCGTGCCAAAGGAATTAACAATTCCCAGAATCATCATCTGGGAGAGATTGTATGAAAAACTTTCGACCCCTGTCGGAATTGCCAACAGGCAGAGATTTTTTAAAATCTGCACCGGAAATGGACGCAGATAACTCATTCCCATTTTGACGCGGCGGCTCTTGAAAAACATTCCGATCATCAATGCCAGACCAACTAACTTACTGATATCCGTCGAGATCGCCGCCCCGACCGCCCCAAGCTGCGGCATTCCGAACCAGCCGTTGATTAAAATCGCATTTCCCACAATATTCATGGCATTCATGATAACTGATATAATCATGACTTCCTTTACCATGGCAAATGCGCGGATCATCGCTGAGAAGGTCAGATAAAGTCCCTGCACCAGAATAAATGCGCCGACAATCAGCAGATACAGCGACGCCTCATCAAAAACCTCCTCCGGCACATGGATCGCCCGGTAAAGCGGCGTGTGCCCGGCAAAAACCAGAATCGTTGCCGCAAGACTGACGCCGCCGATCAGCACGATCGAGACCATGCAGGTCCGGGATGCATTTTTTTCATCCTGCGCGCCCAGATACTGGGACAAAATCACGGTAACCGCCGTCGATGCCATGCTCAGCACGATAATTACCAGGTTCATGATCTGGTTCGCATTGACAATCGCTGCCACTGAGGGCTGCGATACCCGGCTTACCATCATCTGATCAACGTTTCCGACCAAAAGCTGCAATAACAGCTCCACGAAGATCGGCAGCGACATCAGAAATAAATTCCGGTTCGTATTCATTTTGTCAATATCATTTTGATATTTCATATTTTCCCCTTACTTGTAATAATAGCAAAACAGCACATACAGCCGTCCAAACACTCTCGTATTCGCCCGGCTGCATGTGCCATTTTACACGATACTATATTGAATTGCAAGTGGAAGTCATTCTTTTTCCCTTACAAAAGCCCCCTCATTTTTAAATAATCCTTAATCAACTGAACCGCCCCATCCACACCAATCTGCGTCGTATTGATCAAAAGATCGTAATTCTCCGGTTTCTCCCAGTCGCGCCCTGCATAATAACGATTATAATCGCGGCGTTCCCGGTCGATCCGGTGGATATTTTTGAGAACGTCTTTGTCCGCGTAGAGATTCCGCTCACGCACGCGCTCCTCACGCACTTTAATATCCGCGTAGAGGAACACGCGGATCAGTCCCTCGGTGCCATCCAGCACGTAATCCGCGCAGCGACCGATGATGACGCAGGATTCCTCCGCCGCCAGCTTCCGGATCACTTCCGACTGGAAGCGAAACAGATTGTCGGCTGAAATGAGATCGGAACCGAACGACGGTGCGCCCTTTTCCGGCGTCAATGTATTGATAATCTTGTATAAAAGCCGGTTGCCCGCCTTCTCGTCTGCCAGATGGAAATAGCTCTCTTTGATACCGCTCTCATCTGAGTTCATACGGAGAATGTTCTTATCATAAAAACTGATCCCCAGATCTTCCGCCAACTTTTTGCCCGTATCCGCACCACCGCTTCCATACTGTCTCGCAATCGTGATGATAATTTTTTTCTTCTCTGACATACCAAACCCCTCCCTTTATCTACAAGAAAATGCATGTTGCTTTCTATCTTCAGCATACCATAATGAGGGGATTTTTTCCATTCATTTTTACAAAAAGCACAGCAAAAATCAATCAAATAAGTCATTCTATTCTTATTTTCAGATAGTGCCTGTTTTTCAGCTTTTCTCCCCTACTTTACCTCCCTCTCATACAAAAGCACCGTCGGAAATCCCGCCTTCCGCAGTTCCTGTTCCATCCGCACAGCGTTGTCGAGATTTTTAAACGCACCGACCCGAAGCTTGAAATACGTCCCGTCGTACACCAGAAATGCAGGGAATCCCATACGGCGCAGTTCTTCTAACTGCTGCTCTGCCAGCGATCGGATGCGGTACGCCCCCGTCTGGATCTGGTAATAATAGTCGCTCTCTTCCACCGGACGGCGATCCATGTCGTCATCGATTACATTTAGAATCCCAGATGCAACCGCCGCCGCAATTTCGTCAAACTGCGCGTCAAACCGCTTGTTATCCTCCGGATTGTCGATAAATCCGGCTTCAACCAGAACCGCCGGCATCTGCGTTTTCCGCAGCACAATCAAATCCGGGCGCTCGATCACGCCGAGATCCACATATCCGGTGCGCGCCAGCTCTCTCTGGATTGAATCCGCCAGCTGTTCTGATTCCCTGCCTGTCTTGTACACCAGCGTCATGACGCCCGAACCTTTTCCCGGCTCACTCGCCGCATTGCGGTGCAGGGAAACAAAATAGTCCGCGCCCGCCTCATTTCCCATCTCTGCTTTCTGGTAGGGCGTGTCATAAACGTCCGTTGACCGCGTGTAGACGACATTCACCCCATTTTCCTCGAGAATCCTCCCTACTGCCAGCGCCAGACGCAGGGTATCGTCCTTTTCCATCCGATCCTCAAATACTGCTCCCGGATCTTTCGTTCCGCCGTGCCCGGCATCTATCATCACTTTCTTTTTTTCTTCCAAAAGAAAAGACTCCTCTCACATATCGTTGTACTACTACCATATGTGAAAGAAGTCCCAAAGTTTCCTGTTTAATTATTCCTCATACTCCCCGCTAAACACTTCCACCGCCGGTCCAGTCATGAACACGCGGTTTTTCTCTCGGTCCCAGCGGATCTGCAGGCAGCCGCCCAGCAGCTCGACCTCAACCGAATCCTCCGTATGCCCTGCCAGAATGGATGCAACGGCAACCGCGCAGGCACCTGTTCCACATGCCATCGTTTCGCCGGATCCGCGCTCCCAGACACGCATTTTTACGTGTGTGCGGTCAATGACCTTGACAAACTCGGTGTTGGTACGATCCGGGAAACGCTTATGGAACTCGAATTTCGGTCCAATCGTCTCCAGATCCAGGGAATCAATCTCATCCATAAACAGAACGGCGTGCGGATTTCCCATGGAAATTCCGGTAAATTCGTATTCCGTTCCATCTACCTCGATCTTCTCCGGAAGCTCGGAAGTCTGCTCCGGCTCGCCCATATCGACGGTGACCGCCGTTACTTTGCCATTTTCAACCTTCATATCCAGATATTTAATCCCGGACAATGTCTCAACAGAAATCTGCGGCTTGTCCACGATATGGTGGTCATACGCATATTTTCCCACACAGCGGATGCCGTTGCCGCACATCGCGCCGCGGGAACCGTCCAGATTGTACATATCCATGCGGCAGTCTGCCACCTCAGATGGGGTAATCAGAATCAATCCGTCGGAACCAATTCCAAAATGGCGGTCACTGACGGCAATCGCCAGCTTCTCCGGATCGTTTACCGTTTCTTCAAAACAGTTGACATAGACATAATCATTGCCAAGTCCCTGCATTTTTGTAAATTTCATCGTTTTTGCTGCTCCTTCTGCCTTTTTGATCCTATTGTAAAGGATCTTACGCCATTTTGTAAAGACTGATTACCATTTGTGCCGCCTCAATAAGGCTGACCTGGCTGTCCATGCTGCATTTCTGCAGATATTTGTGCGCCTCCGGCTCCGCCATCCGGTTCCGCTCCATCAAAATAGCCTTTGCGGTGTCGATCGCTTTCTGATCCTCTTCCCTACGCTTCTGCGGCGGCTGGCGGCGCATCCGCCGTCTTTTTTCCGCCTGTGACTGCTCAATCATGCGGACTGTCGAAACTAAATCTCCCATTTTAAACGGCGCCGGCAGGCAGACAATCCTTCCCATCGCTTCGCCGCTCCACCGGCTCGGGGAAGCAATGAGAAGCAAATCAAATCCCGGCGGCAGCTGGTCGGCAAGCTGCCGGCAGGTCATATCACCAAACCGGTAGCCGCTCACCACAATCCCGCTTCGCAAATCATCGGTTAACGCTAAAACCTGCGCGCCCGATGTGCAGGAGGCTGTGACCTGTATTCCATGTTTTACGAGTATATTTCTAATATTTCGTCCGTCCTGCGGCTTCGAAAATGCTACTATGATGTTTCCCACGTGGTCTCACCTCACTGCGATTTCGTACCCCCTAACAACGATACAGATATTCCGCTGTCTCCCAATCCGTCACATAGGCACAGAAGCGTTCCCACTCCTCTTTCTTGCCCTCGCCGTACATCCGGCAGAACTTTTCCCCAAATACACGGTGTGCAAATTCATTCTGATCCAGCTTCTGGAGCAATATCCCCAATGTCTCCGGGAACCGCGGCGCATTCTCATCGCCCGCTTCTTCATCCAGCACCAGCGCCTTCTCGATTCCTTCCAGTCCTGCTGCCAGAATCGCCGTCAGCGCCAGATACGGATTCGCAGACGGATCCGGGAACTGCACTTCCACGGAAATACATCCGTTCCGGTCTTCCTTCACATGAACTGCCTTTTCACTTCCTTTTTCCCACACAGCCGCCGGGAACTCCGGCTGGAACACCGTGCTCCGCTCCGCCGCCAGACGTTTATATGAATTGACGGTCGGATTCGTAAAAATCATCATATCACTCAGATTTTTAAGCACGCCTGCTGCAAAATGCTTCGCCTGCGCCATCGCCTCCGCGCCCCGTCTGGAAGAGATCGACATGCCCACATGAAGCCCCGATCCGTCGCCGCTCATGTTTGGCTTCGGCATAAAAGTCGCATGCAGACCATGGCGTTTCGCAATCCGTTTGACCGCCGCCTTGAACGTCTGTAAATAATCTGCTGCCTCAATGCCCCGGCGCGCCGGAAGGACGAAACTGTGCTGTCCGGCAGTCAGACCATGATGCGTGCTCTCGACCGCAAATCCTGCTTCCTCCAGGCTCAGAACCATGTCCCGGCGGACGCCCTCTGCCAGATCGATCGGCCCCGCGTCATAATACCCGGCAACCTCATGCGTCACCGTCGTCGGTCTCCCATCATCATCCGTGTGAAACAGATAAAACTCACACTGGAAATCAAAATCAAAGTCCAGTCCCATCTTCTCGGCACGTTTTACCGTTTCCTGTAAAATATGACGCGAATCCGTCCAGGACGGCGTCCCATCCGCATTGCAGACCTGGCAGATCACGCGCGCTACATTTTCCTGCCCGGAATCCCACGGAAGAATCTGATACGTTGATGCATCCGGCTTCAAGTACAATTCCACACTCTCGCTCTGGTCCGTCAGATACTCCGGCGCCGCCGCGCCCTCGATCCCAGCTTTCTGTAAGCCGCCGAGCGCAAACCGGTTGATTGCATACCCCTCTTTCATCGCTTTTTCCGCCTGCCTCCGCGTCATCTGGACCATTTTGCACTGTCCAAAAATATCGGTAAACTGCAGCTTTACCAAATCAACATCTTCATCAAAAAAAGGTTCGGATCGGTTCGTATTCTCTCCCATCGCCATTTCCTCCTATAAAAAACGAGGCAGCTGTCTCTGTTTCCAGTCAGCCCCCTCGCCCTCTTTTCATATACGCCCAGAATTTTCCTGCCTATACAGACCCCAAAATTTCAAGCATACGTTTATGATCGTTTTGCTGTGTGAGAATGCCCCTGTCATTCTTTTCACAATTTTTATAAATAAAATATAGCAGTCCGATATTTTTCTGTCAAATACTTTTTTATTTAATCCGCAGCTGTTCGCTCAATTCATTTCCCAACTGGATATGTCCCACATAGCCGACCTCGCCGACCATGTAAACCATGCCGTCCTCCTTGATTTCCACTTCCAGCGTGCCGCCCGGCATATGGACGTACATATGCGGATCGGCAAGTCCCAGGCGGTATGCCGCACTCGCCGCCGCGCAGGCGCAGCTTCCGGACGCCAGCGTATATCCAACGCCTCTCTCGTAGATCTCGATCTGGATATTCGTCCGGTCAAGAACATTTAAAATCTGCGTATTGACCTTTTCCGGGAAATATTCGGATGTTTCCGAATGCTCGCCGATCCGGCACACCATTTCCTTCGAAATCTCATTCATCCAGATAACACAGTGCGGATTTCCCATTGAAAGACAAGTCGTGACATACGGAATCTTTCCAAATACCATCGTCTGGTTTACCATCTCCCGCCGCTCGCCGGTCACCGGAATCTCATCGCTCCAGAACGTCGGATGTCCCATCGAAATTTTCACACGGGTCGCATCCTCGTTGAGATAAAAGACTGTCTCCTCGCCTCCCAGCGTTTTCCAGGAGATCGTCGTTTTCTGCACATATCCCGCGTCCCGCAGATATTTTGCAAAAATACCCATGCCGTTGCCGCTCTTCTCCGCCTCGCTTCCATCCGCGTTGTAGATGCGTACATAAAAATCATTCTCCCCCAGATATGGACCCGCCAGAATGCCATCCGCGCCGATGCCAAAATGACGGCTGCACATCTTCTTGATATTCTCCGCATTCAATTCCAGATCATTCTTATTTGGATCAAACACCAGGTAATCATTTCCCATACAGTGATATTTTTCAAGCACAACCTGTTTCATCGCGATACCTCCTGCCCCTTTTAATCAATACCATAAAATTCTTTTATCAATGATTTCTATTCTACTTCCGTTCTTGAAATCACTTTATCATGCATATCCATTTATGTTTTGAATATGTCTGCATTTTCATAATATTCCATCTATGCTTTCTTTAATTTCAATTTTAGGAAAATATAGCAGCTTTTAATAGAAGAATCATGCTTTAAATATTGCATATAATGCTATATAATATGAAATAAGAAATGAAATGTCTGTGTTTCAAAACATATTTATCTCAGAGGAAAACAACAAACTCAATGCATTTATACAAGATATAATTTCCCGCAACAATCAACCTGCAATACACTCAAAAAAGGAGTCCCCTTATGTCAGAAAATACCACCCACGAATCCCCCGCCTACGAAAAACGCGGCTACCTCAACCACGAATTCCGCCTTTTCCACCTGCGCGGGCAGATGGATACACCGGTTGCCTACCACTATCATGATTTCCACAAAGTCCTGATCCTGTTAAATGGCGAAGCGGACTACATCGTGGAAGGCCGTTCCTACCACCTCCGCCCGCTCGACATCGTCCTCGTCGGCGCGCACTGCCTGCACAAGCCGGTCGTGCCATACGGAAGCCGATATGAGCGCATCATCCTCTACCTGTCGCCGGAATGTCTGGATGCATTCTCCTGTGCTGACTGTGCGCTCGACCTCTGTTTCCAGCTTGCCAGAGAACAGCAGTCCGATGTTCTGCGCCTCGGTTCCCTTACCATGACGCCGCTCTTAGAGGCGCTGTCAAGACTGGAAAATGCCTATCAGGCAGGCGGTACAAATGACAATGGCACAGACAATGCTAACTTTGAATCCCTTGGTGGCAGCAGCTATGGCTCCGGGCTTCTTCTGCGTTTATTATTTCTGGAATTTATGGTACACCTTGATCGCGCCGCCTCCGAAAACCACCGGGAATACGTTCCGACCTCCCCTTCCGGCGAAAAAATCCTGGAACTCATGCGCTACCTCTCTGAACACCCAGAAGGAGACCACACGATCGACCAGCTCGCCACCCGCTTTTACATGAGCAAATACCACATGATGCGCCTCTTCCGCCAGGAAACCGGCTACACCATTACCGAATACCTGACCGAAAAACGCCTCCAAAACGCAAACGAGCTCCTGCGCCGGGGCACCCCCGTCACAGAAGCCTGCTATCAATCCGGATTCCGCAATTATGCTGCATTCCTCCGGGCATATAAGAAAAAATATCGCGATACGCCGCATAATTTATCCAGATTAAATTACAAAGAAAATTTTACTATATAATAAGGAAACCTCCCTATTCTTCCCTCCGGAATTTCTGAATCGCCTCCATCAGCATCCTGAAATTCCGGATCATTGAATCAAACGCCCCATATTTATAAAAATTGATAAAGACAAGCCCCACCGGCACCGCCAGAATCATGCCTGTCAGCCCGCGCAGCTTAAATCCCAGATACAAAAGAAACAGCGTCATCAGAGGCGGCAATCCCATCGACTCCCCGACGATCTTCGGCTGGATGATCTGACGGACGACCTGCGTCAGGATGTAGAGCAGGATAAGCCCGGTCGCATACGCATACTCCCCCGCAAACAGTTTCACAACCGCCCATGGGAACAGCACCGTTCCCGTTCCAAAGATCGGCAGAAAATCCAGAATCGCCGTCAAAAACGCCAACAGGACACCGTAGCGGACACCCAGCACCAAAAATCCTGCCGCGAGAATCAGCGCCACCACACACATGATACGGAATTGTGCCAGAAAATATCCACCAATCAGTCCCTTTGCGTCCCGTTTCATATACTCGATATAGCGGAATACAAATGCCGGAAGATGCTCTTTCAGCCACCGCATGATGGACTCCCGATCCGCCAGAAACAGGTATGAAGACAGGATAATAATGACCATATTTACCAGAAGATTCGGAATACTCTTCGCCACATGTCCGGCGATCTGCACGGTCGGTTCCGCCGCCCGCGATACCAGTTTTCCAAACAGACCATCCAGATTATCCGAAAATGCCAGCAGCGGCGGTTGTAAATTCTGCGGAAAATATTCTGCAAGCTTCCGCCCATTCTGCAATGCATTCTCGATCTCAGCGATCACACTCTGATATATTTCCGGTGCATCCGCCAGAAAACTTCCCATTTCCCGGTAAACCAGAAGACCCGCCCCGTAAAAAAGACCGATCACGATCGCCAGCGCCGCAATAATGATCAGCATCGAGCCGTGGCGCCGCACCAGCTTCACGCGCCGTTCCAGAAACCGAACCAGCGGATTTGCTAAAAGTGCCAGAATCCATCCGACCACAAACGGCATGAAAAAATGCAGAAGTCTGGGACCTAAAAAGATGACCAGACATAAACCAAGGAGCGGAATCACAATATTCAGAATCATTCTAAAACATCGTTTCATCTCATCCTTTTCCTTTCCGAGGCAATGATGCAATTTCGCTATACCAGATTATAGTGTTCCGCAATCTTTCTGAATGCCGGAAGCGATCTCTCGATCTGTCCATATGATACGCAGTATGCGATGCGCACATAACCTGGGCACGCGAATGAACTTCCCGGTACTACCAGTACATTGTACTGTTTGCATACCTCGCAGAATTCCTTCTCATTCTCCACTGGAGATTTCACAAACAGGTAGAACGCGCCCTCCGGCTTGATGCAGGAAAATCCGCACTCTTTCAATCCGTTGTAAAGCAGGTTACGGTTGCGGTCGTAAGCTTCCAGATTCACATTCGCATCTACGCAGCGCTTGATGACTCTCTGCATCAGGGATGGCGCATTGACACAGCCAGAACACGGTTCGCGATCGTTGCCGCCTGGAATACATTTGCGCTCTCATCCATCTCAGACGGGATTACCAGATAACCGATACGCTCGCCCGGAAGGGACAGGGACTTGCTGTACGAGTAGCAAACCACTGTATTGCGGTAATATTTTGTCACATACGGTACAACCGCGCCGTCGTAAGCCAGCTCACGATACGGCTCATCGGACAGAAGCACGATCGATGTGCCAAATTCCTTCTGTTTCTTTTCCAGAATTGCTGCAATCTTCTGCAGTGTTTCCTCGGAATAAATAACGCCGGTCGGGTTATTCGGGGTGTTGATGATGACTGCCTTGGTCTTTTCGTTGATCTTTTCCTCAAATTCAACGAGATTCGGCTGGAAATCCACCGTATTCGGAGATACAACCACCAGCTCGCCGTCATAGTTGCGGACATAGGAACCATACTCTACAAAGTATGGTGCAAAGGTAATGACCTGCTCTCCTGGATTTAACAGGGTCTTTAAAATGACATTCAAACCACTTGCCGCACCGACCGTCATCAGGATGTTGCCTGCGTGAAAGGAGGTGCCGAACCGGCGGTTTAACGACTGAGCGATCGTCTCACGCACATCTTCATAGCCTGCGTTGGACATATATCCGTGTACAAACAGGGAATCTTCTTCCTTTACGATATCCTGAATCGCCTGATTTACCTCTGCCGGAGCCGGTACGCTCGGATTTCCAAGGCTGAAATCAAACACATTCTCACGTCCATATTTCGCCGCCAGCTTATTGCCCTCTTCAAACATCATACGGATGGCGGAGTTATTTTTCATAAGCGGTATCATTTTTTCTGAAATCATTGGCTTGCCCTCTTTTCTGTAAAACTGATCCATGCGGCAACTCTATCTGTATACAAGCAGCACTTTAACTTACTGAATTGTCGTCTTTTTGTTATTATAGCAGATTTTATTTCATTTTTATATCTTAATCCATATATTTTTACCGCCCTGCAACCTTATGCGATACCAGAAAGGCCACAACCGCTGTCACCGCGAAATAAAACCATGTGGACGGATTGCTGAACCAGGTTGTGAAAAACGATAACAGCATGTAAAGTGCAAACTGTGCGTACAGAAGATAGGTAATCGGATTCTGCACCTGGCGCATCATCCGCATCAGCAGATACGCCGCCGCTCCTAACAGGACAGAAAAGACGAACACGCCAATTATGCCGAAATCGTAGTACGCATCATAAAACATCGTCAGCGTCGTCAGCTCTTCCTTCGTCACATAATACGGAAATGCCGTCAACGACGGAACCAGAAACTTGAGTCCCGTCAGCGTCCAGAACGGTGCCAGCATCTTCATGCCCCAGCTGTGCTTCACAAGTCCCTTGACCAGACAGTCGAAATTATCGTAATTGTTTGCAATATAGATATACGGCTGCGTCACAAAAATCGGCAGGTGCCGTTTCATCTCAAAAACCGTATTCAAGTAGGCAGTATCATGGCTGCGCGCGATCGTCAGCAGAATGTAGAGCACAATCAGCCCTGCCAGCGCAAAAGCAACATAAATCGGATTCAGCTGGTGTTCCATCTGTATGTAGGTAATCAATGCCAGCAGTACCGCAAACAGAAGCTGGGAGCGCGACACGCACAGAAGCGGAATCGCCACCGCCGCTGCATCTGCCAGAAGCATACATACCAGCCGTCCCCGGCTGCGACCGCCCTCGATGCAAAAATAGATCACAGAGAGCGCCGGAACCAGCACACAGGACACCGTTAGATAATGAAGCCCGGTCACATGGAAATAGGAATAAGCATGCGGAACGCCCCGGAGCAGCAGCGGAATATAGCCCATATAGACCGCCTCGATCGCGAAACAGCCTGCCGATAGCGCCGCCAGCGCCACCGCGCAGAAAAAGACGGTTCCGGCATAAGATTCCAACCCCCGGCGCTGCACCGCGCCGGAATGACCGCCCACGCGGACGGACGCCTCACCGGAAAATGCTTCCAGATAATAAAAAGCCAGATAAAAGCCCGCAAACGCCGCCAAAAGTCCCAGCCACGTTCCCGCACTCCATGCCTGACTTAAATAACTAAGCTTCATACACGCCAGTCCCTGTCCACCTACAAAGGAAAGAGCGAAAATCCCCCGCAGATGCAGAAGATTTCCACTCCGGATATAGTCTGACGCATACAGATACGCCGCCGCCGCCAGAAGCCCTGCGCCGGATAAAAGATAATGGCGGCCAAGCGCCAGAAGCAGCGAAGCCGCATAGCAAACCAAATAAACGATCATAGTTTCATCCTATCTGTACGTCTGTACACATTCTTTTACCGCACCGGTTTTCCCTACTCGCCCAGCCCGTCATCAACTATTTTCAGCATCGCCGACAGAGCTTCCTCCTCGTCTTTTCCATCACAGATAAACTCGATCTCATCACCGCTCTTGATGCACGCCCCAAGCACGCTCAGGACACTCTTTGCATTGGACACGGTGCCACGGAACTGGAACTGGACAGAACAATCGAATTTTACCGCCTCATTACACAGGATTCCCGCCGGTCTCAAATGCAGACCGGTCGGGTTTTTTAATTTAATTTTTGCTTTTACCATTGTTTAACTTCTTTCTCCTCATTTGTGGATGGCATACCATGCTTTATGCAGCATTGCCGCTCTCTGCATCCACATTTTCTTTTGCCGAGCTTGCCCCGCTCTCCCGGTTGGAACTGCTCTGGCTGCCCGTGTCTCCACGGTCACTCTCGGTGCTTTCCGTCGTCTGGGCACTGGAGCTTCCATGTTCGCTGACCCGCACTGTCACAGCCGGCGCCGACAGCATCTTATACGCGTCCCCCAGCTGGAACTGCGCCGCTGCCGTGTGCTCGCCCAGTCCCATGCCTGATACATCGACCCGGATATTCATCTTCGCCGCCGACAGGCTGCTTAAATCCTCCTCAAGTCCCTGTACCTTGACTTCCATCTTCGTATCTTCGACGGTATAGCTGTAGCTGCTGTTCTTTCCGTTTAGAGTCACATCCTCCGGTTTGACCGTAAAGGTCTTCTCTATCAACTTCTCCACCTGTAGTGTCACGTTGATCGTCGTGCTGTCCAGTCCCACGATCGTAAGCCCGGACGGCAGATAATCATCCAGATCGATCTCGCACTCCACATTCTTCGTCGCGCCCTGCACATTAAGGGACGGTCCCTGAATCGTGAGCGTGCTGACCGATGCCAGATCCGTCTTAAGCCCCGCCACAGACACCGACTTGATATCCGTCTTCGGACCCGTATAGCGGTATCCATCCGCCACTTCACCACTGACGTCAAAATCAAGCGGTACTTCTTTTACTTTCAGGATCTGCATCGTATAAGAGACATCTCCGCCAACCGTCTTGACAGAATCTCCCAAATCTGACAGCACATTTCCATTGGCGTCAAAATACTCCGGTGTTGCTGTTCCACCGACATCCGCCGCAGCACCGTCAATATTAAAACGGATACCCACGCTGCTGATCTGTCCGATCAGGGAGGTTGGTCCTTTAACCGTCACCTGGGATGGCACCATTGTCACCTCACCTGCCTCGTAACCGTCTGCCGCCTTGCCCTGCGGATACGCTTTCAGCGTAAATGCCTTGGTCTGCAGCGCCTCGGTCGTGATCTTGATGACCTCCGGGGACTTCACAACCGGCGTGGACTCCAGCAGTTCCTCATTGTTCACCACTTCCACTCGGATCGGGATCGCACCCGTCACATCATACATTTCCGATAAATCCGCATAGGCGTTGAAATCCGACGCCTTTACCTTATAATCATCCTTCGTCCGGATCTTGAAATTGATCGTCGCCGTTTTTTTGCCTACCACATCATAGGCAAGATCCGCCTGCTCCAGCACCTGATCGTTCGTGATCGTGACCGGAACCTCCCTCGTCGATACCTTGATCGGGTTCGCCACATTCACGACTGCCAGCCACACAAAGAAAGCACAGAACAGGGCAATCAGCTTGATCGCAAGATTATTCGTCAGCTTTTCTTTCATTTCTGCGTCTTCCCTTCCATATTCTGAAACGACCTGTGTTTTCCGTTTCCCGTTTTACCAGAACTGACAATATATCTCTCAGTTCATCTCCATCCTTGACACTCTTAAGCCGTCCGGACACAGCCACCGACACACGCCCTGTCTCTTCCGATACAACCAGCGTCACGCTATCGGTCGCCTCACTGACTCCGACTGCCGCACGGTGTCTGGTTCCCAATGCCTTGCTGATATCCATATTGTCCGAGAGCGGCAGATAACAGGTCGCCGCCGTCACACGGTTACCGCGAATCACGACTGCGCCGTCGTGCAGCGGCGTGTTGTGCTCAAAAATATTGATCAGAAGCTGGCTCGTCACGATACCATCGACCTCGATGCCCGTCCGCTCGATCTCTCCAAGCGGCGTGCCCCTCTCGATGACGATCAAGGCGCCCGTCTTGACTTTTCCCATCTCAAAACAAGCACGCACCAGCTCTGCGATCGTCTTTTCGCTGAAATCCTCATTTTTCTTCGTATCATCCGTTGAAAACAGCGTCGTCAGCACGTTCTGGCTTCCGATCTGTTCCAGTGCTTTCCGCAGCTCCGGCTGAAAAATAACGATGATCGCCGTCACCGCAATGTACGACGTCTTTTCCAGAAGCCACAGAATCGTATCCAGTTCCAGGATCGCAGCTGCCAGAAAGAATGCAAGAATAAAAATAATACCCTTCAGAAGCGTCCACGCCCGCGTATTTTTGATCCAGATCAGCATTTCATATACCAGAATTGCTATAATCGCGATCTCTATTAAATTTTTAAAGGTTATCTTCGGTACGAACGAGATCCACGAATAAATCTCCGCCAGTATCTCTGCCATTCTTTTCCCTCCCTTTCGGGCTGCGTTTCTGTTACCAGTCACGTACATATGACCCGTCACGCATTTCTTTTAACAACAAGTTTCTTTTATAAAATAGTCTATCTTCTCTTTACTTTATTGATTTCCTGTACTTTTACATCCGTCCTCGAGATCGCAATCTTTGGAACCGCTTTCACATAGTAATAATAATCGTCATCCTCAAACTGCGTGTACTCGGTCCGGCTGTAATCGACCGAAAAAACAAACAGCTGATAGATCAGCGATGCAATAACCGCACCAATCATTCCTACAATCAGCTCCGGCACGGACACCGGAACGCCAAAGCGGAAATCGCCGATAAACACAACCAGAATCTGTAAAATAAGGCCAGCTCCGATCGCGATCCCCCAGGAGTAATTGATCGACAGTTTCTTGAGCACACAGACCGTCAGCGCCCCCAGGCAGCATGCCGCAATCATGACAAGCATCGCCGGGTTTGCCAGCAGGTTTTTGATGACCTGAGCCAGCATCTGCGTGATCTCAGTCTGCTCACTGCCTGCCAGGAAGCTTCCGTTCTGCTTCACATACAGAATCACGTAGTACAGAAAAATCCCGCAGCTCATCGGAATCACCGATATGAGGCTTCCAGTCAGTCCGAGAATCATCGGGACTGCAAACGGCACCTTCAGAAAAAACAAGATCGGCGTTACAATCAGGTACGCGCTGTCACCCGGCTGAAATCCGTAATACAGCAGCACCACGATCAGAAGGAACACCAAGGTGATGAGCGCCACTTCCATCGATGCTGCAAAGAGCTGTGCCAGCAAAAAAATCCCAATCAGAAACGCAATGGCTCCAAATGGGAGAAATGCACATATAATTCCCGCAAACAGCGGCACCAGACCGCCGCTCAGTTTCGGCATCAGTCCGATGTTCTGGTTAATCAGAAACACCGCCGCAAAGGCAGTTATAAAACGCAGGAATGCATTCACAAATGCACTGTATCTCGCATAGAAAGCCTTGAGTGCTTCTTTCCCTGCAAGGAGTCCTCTCATCTGCCTCTCCTCTCTCTCTCCATTTTTCTGGCGCGCGGTGTATATCGTAACGCTTATCCAGATGTTTCAGTTTCGCTATGTAGATCCGATTCCTCTTTTCCTCGTACTCATACCGCCCGCCATACACGATGATCGTCAGCACGACATACAGAAAAAGCCCCCCGAGGTATAAAGCTCCTCCTCGAAAAGCCAGTCCCTTCAGTTCATCCATTCCTATCGAACTCAGAACTACTTCTACATTAAATAATACCCACATTCCAAAGAGAAGTATGCTGCACAATGTATAGCTTATAAATCCCCGGAGCAGATTGCGGCTGATATAGTCGCTTTTAAAATACTGATTGACTGTTTTCATCTGGGAAGCATGCTTCTTCTCAAACAGTGCCAGTTCGGTCATTAATTTTATCTTGTCTTCGTTGAGCATACATGGTTCCTTTTTTATATATGCCGCGCTTCCGGTCCAATACGTCCCGTTTCTGAAACCGCTGCGCCAAAAACGCATTCTTCCATAAATTATAACATAACTTTTTTCTCTTGGCGAGGGGGCGGGGGGATTTTTCATAGGTTTTTCATAAATTTGTAAGGGATTGTCAGACATCAAAAAAGAGCTCTGCCGATCACACATTTTCGCATGATCGGCAGAGGGTATCAAGTCTGTTTCATAAGATGCCAAAATACGACACACGATGTAAAAACTATGCCTTTTTTGCTTCTTTTTATGTTATGATACTTTTATGATATTAGGATCAAAAGGTTCGAAACATGCGTAAGCAGCCTTTTTCCAGACAATCAGACGAAAAGAGGGATTTTGTTTTGAAAATCGCGATTGTAGATGATTTGAAATTGGATGCCGAACAGTTGTCGCATCTGATTTTTTCTTATATGAAGGAGCACCGTATTCCTACGGCTGCACCAGAAATATTTCCAAATGGTAAAACATTTCTCGCCAGCTTTACCGTCGGTTCCTTCGATATTGTCTTCTTAGATATCTATATGGATGGATTGAGCGGAATGGAAACCGCCCAAAAACTCCGCGCGCTGGATGCTTCCTGCCGGATCGTTTTTGTCACTACTTCGCCGGATTTTGCGGTGGACAGTTACGATGTGAACGCGGCTTTTTATCTGCTAAAACCGGTTACGATGGAGCGCGTTTCAAAGGCGCTGGAACGATGCCATCTTTCCGCCGCCGAGGCGGAGGTTTCCGTTCTGGTTCCCTGCCAGGGAACAGAGCTTCGCTTGCCTCTGCATCAGATATCGTACACAGAATATCTGAAGCGGCGGATTCTGGTGCACATGCGGGATCGGAGCCAACATGAAATTTCCATGAATCAGCGGGATTTTTCTGCCCTGCTTTTGTCCTATCCTTGGTTTTGCGATTGCATCAAGGGGGTTTTAGTAAACCTGGAGGATGTCGATAAGCTTCTGGAAGACCGTTTTCTGATGAAAAGCGGCGCCTCCATTCCCATCAGCCGCCTGAAATACCGGGATGTCCGGGAACAATATATCCAATATTCGTACCATTTAGTCCGGGGAGGTCCGCATCTATGATTGAATTATTTTTTAATGAATTCATACCTCGCAGACTACGAAAAACAACATCCGACTCATTCGGACCGCGTATACTGCAACAATTATGCGCTCAACGCCATTCTTTCCTTCTATGCAGATAAGGCGGAAAGCGCCGGAATCCAGTTTGACATCCACATTCAGCTGTCCGATCCCCCAGTCATCCCGGAGACGAAACTGTGCGTGCTTCTCGGAAATCTGCTGGAAAATGCCCTGGACGCCTGTCAGACCTGGTGTTCCGGCTCTAAAAACACGCCGCCTTTCATCCGTCTCTCCGCGGTGCAGACGGGTACCTCCACCCTGTCCATCACCACGGACAACACCAGCGCATTCAGCCCTACCTGGATGAATGAAAAACTGGTATCGACCAAACCTGCGGGAAGCGGCATCGGAACCGAATCGATCCGCATGATCGCCGAACAGTACCACGGCGATGCACGGTTTGAATGGCGGGACGGCGTATTTTATGCTTCGGTATTGCTGAACCCATAATGATACAAAAACCAGATATCCTCTTTTTATATAATATAAATTTTCTGCTATCTCCCTACATAACCGGTTCCTGCAGCACGGTTCCCTCCGGGAATGCGGTACGGAACACGCGGCGCACCAGCGGACCTGCTACAATGAGCTGGAACGGAAGCGCATGATGATGTTCTTCGGAATATTGGTCAGCCAGATGATGAGCAGCTGGCTCCATGCGCCGGATTTCACGCAGGCTTCCAGACCGCCATATAAGGACATAACAAATACCATCGGAACGACCATGCAGCAGGAGATCGTGATTACTTTACGAAGTGTGCTGCTCTCCGGTGATACAAAGTAACGGAACGCAATTCCCTTCGCCGGACCGGACACGATGAACCAGTCAAACAGAAACGCATACACGAATGCAAACGGGAATCCGATCCATCCTTCGCGGATCGTTTCCAAGGATAAATGTCCCATATGAAGGGTTACATTGTACATACTCATCCAGAGTACCATCGTGAAACACATGATAACGGAATAGATAAAACTTTCTCTCTTATTTCTTGGCATTTTCATTCTCCTCCTATAAAATAATTGCTTCTATCCAGATGCAACGGCAAATCAGTCCGACACACCCACGCACAAGATGCTGTCCGTGATAAATTTCACAAAATAAAAGGCAGCAGAAATCGGAAACTCGTTTCGATCTCTACTGCTGTATGCAATCTCACTGCGTTTTTTCAAACTATATTCGATTTGGGTTACGGTTCGCTATTATAACGTCTTTTTTCCATTCGTGTAAGCACTTTTTTTTATTTTTTCACAATTTCATCATATTGAACGATCAATTTTTTTTATTTTTTATTCCGCTTATGCAACTTGACAAGAGCTGCTTTTTCAGCTCCCCTTTCATTTTTTCCGAATTTTTCCCTAAAAACAGGCAAATAGATATTGACAATACTGCCTTTATTCGATAGAATGTAATAGTATGTTTACATTGAACTGTCCGTGTCCAGGCTTTAATGCAAACCAAATACAAAATGAATTACGAATCAAAATAAAAGAATTTATGATGGAGGTACACTACATTGGCTAACATTAAATCCGCAAAAAAAAGAATCTTAGTTGCAGAGACAAGAGCTGCAAGAAACAAGGCTATCAGATCCAAAGTAAAACTGCTGTTAAGAAAGTAGAAGCTGCTGTTGCTGCAAAAGATAAGGCTGCTGCACAGGCTGCATTATTAGCTGCTACCAGCGAGATCGACAAGGCTACTTCCAAGGGCGTATACCACAAGAATACAGCTTCCCGCAAAGTATCCCGTCTTTCCAAGGCTGTAAATACTCTGGCTTAATTATCCAGAGCGGATCTTTCGAATTATATATTAAAAATTAACCCAAATTAAAAAACCATTATTCTGTGGGTGTGACAGAATAATGGTTTTTTGTTGCTTCTTTT
Organism: Clostridium sp. AF29-8BH; assembly: GCF_003478145.1. NCBI lineage: Bacteria > Bacillati > Bacillota > Clostridia > Eubacteriales > Clostridiaceae > Clostridium > Clostridium sp. AF29-8BH. The sequence continues at coordinate 36,942 of NZ_QUEL01000011.1, forward strand.
CCAGCCGGGTCCGGCCGAAGAACCGCTGATTCTGATGCTGGCACTGCCCTTTAGAATCAGCGCACGGAACTTCTGGGCTGACTGATCAGCAGCTCCACCGCCAGCCGGTCGCCCATCCGCCCGGTCTTGACTGCCTCCTCGGCATCCACGCAGGTCTGCACATAGGAAATGAGCTGTTCTTTCGTAAATGCCGCCGCCTGGCTGCTGAGCTTTCCGGCTACGAACGGAGGTACTTTCAATTTCGAGGCAACCGTCCCCCGGTCTGCGCCGGACGCCTGCAATTCTCGCACCAGCAAAAGCTGGTTAAACTGTCTGGCAATCAGGAACAGGATCCGCATCGGCGGCTCCCTGAGTGTCAGCAGGTCTTCGTACAGATCCATCGCCCGCTTCGTCTTTCCCGCCGTGATCGCCGCTACCATGTCGAAGATCTTGTTCGTGATCTGCACGGTCGTGATGACTTTCACATCCTCTGCCGTCACTACCTCACTGCCCATCGTGTAGGAAATGAGTTTTTCCAGCTCCATCCGGATGTTTTCCATATCATCGCCGACGCGCTCCAAAAAGAGATTCATCGTGGAGGGCGTGATCTTCCGCCCATTCTGCGCCAGGATCGTCGCCGCCCATCTGGCGAGCTGCGCGCTGTCCTGCCGCTTCATCTCCGCAATGTGACCCAGATCCTTGACCTTTTTGTAGAGTTTGTTTCTCTTATCGACCGCCTCCTCCACAAATACGATGCAGGTCGTGTCCGGCATCATCGGCAGATACTCCGCCAGCGCCTCCGAAGAAGTCTTGAAAAATCCGCTGTCCTCGATCAGAATCAGACGCCGCTCGCTGAAAAATGGCATCGTGTCCGCCAGACTGATCAGCTCGTTCACATCCAGCCCTTTTCCCTCGAAATAATTGTAGTTCATCGTATCATCGCCCGAGATCGCCGCCCGCAGCTTCTTTTTATAACTCTGCTTCAAAAACGCCTCTTCGCCGTATAGCAGATAAACCGGCTTAAATGTGCCATTTTTGATGTCTTCATTGATCGTCTGCATTAACTCCGTCCCCGCCTCCTGGTTCTATTCGATAAAAACAGATCCATTTTTTCGAATGACTGTCCATCCGGTTACTTTCCTGTCTATTTTTTCACTTCCTACTATTATAAACATTTTTCTAAAATGTTGTCTACTGTAAACCCATAAAAAGAATAAAACAGCAGCTCCTTTTGTTGCTTGAAATTTTTCCTTGGTTCACTTTCAGTCAAAACCTACATTACCATCCCTAGCAAAAGATAGACCGCATACGCTACAATCCACGCAATCACGCACTGCGCCACCACGACAAAGCAAGCCCATTTTCCGCCCAGTTCGCGTCTGACCGATGAAATCGCTGCCACGCACGGCGTATAGAGCAGGCAGAAAACCAGCAGACTGACCGCTGAAAGAGGGGTCAGAATGTCACGCAGGCTCTGAGTCGTCCCGAACAGAACCGACAGCGTTGATACAACACTCTCTTTTGCCATAAATCCGGTCAGAAGTGCCGTGCAGACACGCCAGTCGCCTAATCCCATCGGCGCAAACAGTGGTGCAATCACACCAGAAATAACCGCCAGAAGACTCTGCTGGGAATTGGACACAACATTCAGGTGCAGATCAAATGTCTGAAGGAACCAGATTAAAATCGTCGCCACAAAAATAACCGTGAATGCTTTCTGCAGGAAATCCCTTGCCTTTTCCCAGAGAAGCTGGGCGACATTGCGCGCCCCCGGCATCCGGTAGTTCGGAAGCTCCATGACGAACGGAACGGCTTCACCCTTAAATAAAGTTGTTTTAAGAAGCATTGCCATCAAAATTCCCATCAGGATTCCCAACAAATAAAGTGCAATCATAACAATCGCCCCATGATGTGGGAAAAAGACGGCGGTAAAAAACGCATAAATCGAAATCTTGGCGGAACAGCTCATAAACGGAGTCAACAGGATCGTCATTTTTCGATCCCGCTCCGAAGAAAGCGTCCGGCTTGCCATGACTCCTGGTACCGTGCAGCCAAAGCCAATCAGCATCGGCACGATGCTCCGTCCGGAAAGGCCGATCTTTCGAAGCAGTTTATCCATCACAAACGCCACACGTGCCATATAACCGCTGTCCTCTAAAAGCGACAAGAAGAAAAACAGCGTCACAATGATCGGCAGAAAGCTCAAAACACTTCCCACACCATTGCACACACCATCGATCAGCAGGGAATGGAGCACCGGATTGATACCGGCCGCTGTCAGCGCTGCGTCTGCCCGCTCTGTCAGCCATCCAATCACCAGTTCCAGACCATCTGAAAGGACCGCGCCAATCACATTAAATGTCAGCCAGAATACCAGACCCATGATTGCAATAAATGCCGGAATCGCCGTGTAGGTTCCGGTAAGAAGACGGTCAATCTTCACACTTCGCTGGTGTTCCCGGCTTTCCCTCGGTTTGACGACTGTCTGCCTGCAGACTTTTTCGATAAAACCAAACCGCATATCTGCAATCGCAGCTGCCCGATCCAGCCCGCGTTCCTTCTCCATCTGGCAGATAATATGTTCCAGCGTCTCTTTTTCATTCGTGTCCAGATTCAGACGCGCCTCAATCTCCTCATCGCCTTCTGCCAGCTTCGATGCAGCAAAGCGCACCGGAATACCCGCATTCTGCGCGTGATCTTCGATCAGATGCATAATACCATGCAGGCAGCGGTGCACCGCGCCACCGTGATAATCCGCATCACAGAAATCCTGCCGTCCCGGTTTCTCCTGAAAATGCGTTACATGAAGCGCATGATCGATCAGCTCTCCGATTCCTTCATTCTTTGCCGCTGAGATCGGGATAACCGGAATCCCCAGTTCTTCCTCCAGTTCGTTGACACGGACAGAACCGCCGTTCTGGCGCACCTCGTCCATCATATTAAGCGCCAGAACCATCGGAATATCCAGTTCCAGAAGCTGCATGGTCAGATACAGGTTGCGCTCAATGTTTGTCGCATCCACGATATTGATGATTCCCTTCGGGTGCTCCTGCAAAATAAACTGACGCGTCACCAGCTCCTCATTCGAATATGGCGATAAGGAATAGATTCCTGGCAGGTCGGTCACTTTCGTATTTTCATGTCCGCGGATCGTGCCATCCTTCCGGTCCACCGTCACACCCGGGAAATTCCCCACATGCTGATTGGATCCGGTCAACTGGTTAAAAAGCGTCGTTTTGCCACAGTTCTGATTACCTGCCAGGGCAAACGTCAGGACGGTGCCATCCGGCAATGGGTGTTCCTCCGCCTTTGTATGGTATTTTCCACCTTCTCCGAGTCCAGGGTGATCGATCGCGCGCGCCATCGGAATCCCATGTTCCTTTTTGTCCGCTGCTTCGGTTCCTGCCTCGCGTACATTCTCAATCTCTATCTTCTCTGCATCCGCCAGGCGCAACGTCAGTTCATAGCTATGAATCCGCACCTCAACCGGATCGCCCATCGGCGCATATTTTACCATCGTAACCGATGCAGTCGGAATCAATCCCATATCCAGAAAATGATGCCGCAGTGCACCTTCTCCGCCAACTGCCCGAACGGTTGCAGTTTTTCCTATTGGTAAATCCTTTAATGTCATTCTCTGCCTCCATCTCTCTTCATTGGTCAAACTCATTGTATGTCATCAGGCTTCTACATCCGCCTGATTTTGAAGCAAAGCATAGAGAGAAAAATACTATTGAAACTTTTTCTCAATTATGTTTCCAGATAAGTCTATTGTACTTTAGGGAATTTGTCAATCGTTGGAATCTTTAAGAATCTACCAATCAGAAAAAAATAGAAAAGATAAAAGAAAAACAGTAAGGATGAATCATCCTCACTGTCTCAAAATAGCTGGGCTACAAGGATTCGAACCTTGAAAATGACGGAGTCAGAGTCCGTTGCCTTACCATTTGGCGATAGCCCAATCTTTTATTTCATAGCTGTCTCAGCCACATTTATTATTATATCATAAATTTTTGTTTCGTCAAGTATTTTTTTCAAACACTTATGTTTTTTTGAACAATTATAATTATTTACCAGTTCGAAACATTTTACAGTCTCGTAATGCCCCGGATATTTTTCCGTCACGAGGCTTCCTGCAAATAATTCTAATGATTCTTAAAATTCCTGCTGCCCGAATCCAACTTCTGGTAACTCCAGACATATCATGGTTCAGGCAGCAGGAATCATATATCCTCATACACTCCGCTTTAATTAGCTGACTCCGCATCTGTCTTCGTTTCTTTTTCCGTCGGCTTTGTCTCCATCTGACTGTACTCTGTCTCCGAGTGCGTGCTCTCTTTTACTGCTTCTGTCAGTGTCTCCGGCGCGCGGGATGTCTCGGACGGCTTTGTCTCCACTGTCTCATCATCCGCATCGTCGTCATCCTCATCAATCAGATCATCCGCAATATCCGGCGTCTCGAAATAGCTTTTACCGTACCAAAGGAGCCGCCGTCCCGCACTGCCACTCCGCCGAGCGTAAACGTGCACTCCGTATTGGCTGGAAGCCCTTTGACGTGAATCTCACAGGAGGTTCCGCCTGTGTCCGTGATTCTCGCCGAATAGCTCTGACCGTCCGGATCTACCACCGACACGGTCGGATTTTTCCATTTAACCTTTTCCTTAAAAACGATGTTCAGCGAACCGCTCTCGTAATCTACATAGTCAATCTTCGCTTTCTTGCCTCCCGAATCGACTTCTTCCTCGTCCTCATCTGCTGCGGCGGTTGTCTCCACCGGGCGTACTGCAGTCGATGGCTGTTCTGCCGGCGTCGGTTCATTTTCCGGCTGACCGGTGCTTTCCACGGTCGTCTCCGCTAAGGTTTCTTCCTCGGTCTGCGGCAATGTCACCTCACGAACCAGAGCCGCATCCGTCTCAATGGTGCTGTCCGTCTTCGAATAACCTACCGTATAAGCACGATCCGCGATCTCCCGCGCAATCTCTTCCATCGTCATACCGGCAAATTTTTTCATATCATTTTCGGTCAGGTCGTTATCCCGAATCAGCTCTCGCAGAAAATACGCTTTTCCATAAGAAATATTGTATTTCTCCGCCAGATCCTGAATCTCCCCGGTTACCTTCATCCGCTGGTCATAGACAACCGCCTGTACCGCGTGTTCCTGCAGGGAAGACTCTACATCCCCTACGACATCCTGACGCAAAGATGATGCCTTTTTCTCATTCTCATTGGACACGGTAACCAGAATCGCATTGTCCAGTTCATCCAGATAACCGTTCCGGACCATCGAACCGATCAATGCGTTGACCGCAATATCAAGGTCTACATTTTTCAAATTCATATCATCCAGGATCGTCTCCGCATCCTCATTGAGCGGATTCGCCTGCAATACTTTCTCGTTCCGGTTGACGGAAAGCTCAATACTCGGATTGACATCGATGCCAATCACCGAATCGACACGGTGATTCTGGTAAAATGAAACACCGCCTCCTAACACAGCCACACACAGGCAGGCGGCTGCTGCCATCGCCACGGTCCGCATCCGGCGGTACATCCGTACACGGCGGGATGGTTTTACATAGATCTCCTGTGGCGTCGAGAGATCGATTTTATCGAATACGTTGGGAGTCAGGGCGTCCATCGCCGATCGCAGATGTGACTCAATCTCATCCTGTTCCCACGCTGTTTCAGAGTGATCGGTCAATGTACTCCCTCCTCTCTCAGGTGTTTTTTCAGTTTTTTCATAGCACGGTTGTACTTGGAAAGCACCGTTGCCAGCGGCATCTCCAAATCTGCCGCGATCTCACGATGTTTACCCCGCTGATGTCCGCAGAAGTACAATCTGCCGTTCTTCTTCATTTAATATTTTGAGTGCTGCGTGTAATACCATCTTATCCGCAGCATCCTCTATCTGGGGACAGAATTCCCCTGTCTCCATCTCAGAAAGATCCGAAAGCCCGATATCCGCTTCATGCTTCTGGTCACGGAAGCGCATATAGCAAAGATTTCTAGCGATCGTAAACATCCACGCCAGCGGTTTGCCCTGCGACTGATAGCTTCCAGCCGAAGTCCAGACCTTTAAATAAAGCTCCTGCATGACCTCCTCAGAGTCCTGCGGATTCCGCAAAATCGATAGAATAAAACCGTATATAGTTTTATCCGTATTCTGATAAAGCTGCTGAAATGCCGCCTTATCTCCCTCTGCCACTCGCAGAAGCAACTTTTCATCGCTCATCTTATCATAGGCGACCGGCTCTTCCATGGTCGTTAAAAGCCCCGTCAAAAACATGGACGAAATTTCCTTTCTATATAACTTAATGCAAAGAAACCAGTTCTTATTGCATTTGTTATGAATTTTTTCTGATTTCTGTCCAGCTCCTCACGGCAGCTGGCAAAAATCAATGCAGCTTTATTCATACTCGACCCGTTCCAGAAAAAGCCCCTCCGGCGGCGCCGTAAAACCTGCCAGCGCTCGGTCACAGGAAAAAAGCGCCTCCGCCACTGATTCCGGTGTCCGCTTATGAAGTCCTACCTCGATCAGTGTACCGGTCAGAATTCTTACCATATTATATAGGAAGCCATTGCCACGAAAATGCAGTTCGCACACACTTTCCTGCATGGTCAGCTCAATAGCAGTGAGATTCCGCACCGTCGATTTTTTTATCCGTTTCAACGAACAGAATGCTTTAAAATCGTGCTCACCCGTCAGATACGCAGCCGCCCGTCTCATGGACGCTATGTCCAGCGGTTCCCCCAGACCGTACACATATCGGCGCTCAAATACATTTTTCTTCGCTGCCGTCTCAATCCGGTAGCAGTACGTCTTGGAAACAGCATTTAAACGGCTGTGAAAACGCGTTCCCGCCTCCTGTGCCGATAAAACAGCGATATCATCCGGGAGATAGCGGTTCAGGTACGCTTTCAACTCCTCCGCGCTCATCCCGGCACAGGACGCCGGAAGATGGAAATTCGCCACCTGTCCCCATGCGTGGACGCCTGCATCTGTCCGTCCGGAACCGTGCACCTCTACCGTCTGCCCCGCCATTTTCTCCAGAATCTGCTCTAATTTTCCCTGTATCGTCTTGTCCGTGTTTTCCTGCTTCTGCCAGCCGTCATAACGGCTTCCGTCATATTGCAGGGTAATTTTTATATTTCGATCCGACATATTTTTTCTCCATGTGTTATCTATCTTCATTCTTTCTTTATTCGCAAATATATCCGCCTCGCTGCCAGATACAGCACCGTTCCAGTCAGTGCTCCCGCCATATCCAGCCATACATCGCTGATCTGCCCGGAACGTCCTCGGTAAACAGCTGAATCGTCTCATCCAGAAACGGGACCGCAAAAATAGCGATACGATGGATTTCCAGCCATACATGTCCGTCCGGTGTCAGCGCACACATTCTCCCAGTCCCATCTCCCCGATCAACCAAATCCTCTATCCGCATTTTTTCTGAGACAGTCCGGTTCCTGCGCACACAGGCATCACTCTGTCTAAGCAGCATTCCCAGCCCTGTATATTCAATAAAATGAGCACATTTGCGCACAATATGTTCGGTCAGCCATGGTACAGCCACTCCGGACTCTGCTGCCAGCTTCTGCAAAAACCGGAGGATCCGTCCGCTCTCCGCCGATGACTGTACTGCCGGACGCATGGAATTGGAGTAGATAAACAAAATATATAAAATTAAAACAATATGCCAAATCCAGACCGTCACCAGGACTCTCTGTCTTCCCCGGATATTTTTTTCCACATTCATCTATAAATTCCTGTATCCATTCTATCTTCTATTGATTTATATCTTTACTGATTGGATTGTAAAATGCCGCTCTCTGCAATCCGGCGCACCGCCAGCGCAATCGCATCCTCGTCCTGCACCAGTGCCATCCGCACATGACCTTCGCCCGACGGTCCAAATGCGCTGCCCGGTGTCACCAGAACACCTGCTTTTTCAAATAAAGCCTTTACAAACTCCAGTGAATCCGTAAATCCTGCCGGGATCGGCGCCCACACAAACATCGTGCCTTCCGGTTTTTCCATCTTCCAGCCGATGGATGCAAGTCCGTCGCACAGACAGTCGCGCCATCTCTCATATGCCGCCCTCGTCGAAGCCACACAGCTCTGGTCACCGCTGATCGCCGCGATCGCCGCTTTTTGAATCGGCAGGAACATACCATAATCCATGTTGGATTTCAATGTTTTCAGATGACTGACCACTTCCTCATTTCCCACACAGAAGCCGACGCGCGCGCCCGCCAATCCGTACGTTTTTGACAGCGAATTAAACTCCACGCCGACCTCGCGTGCGCCCGGAAAACGCAGGAAACTTCCGCAGGTTCTTCCGTCAAACACAAGCTCACTGTAGGCGTTGTCGTGAAGAACGATAATATCATATTTCTTTGCAAATGCAATCAATTCCTCATAGAAACTGTCTGGAGCCAGCACCGCCGTCGGATTGTTCGGGTAGGAAACGATCATAAATTTCGCTTTCTGAGCGACTTCCTCCGGAATTTCCTTCAAATCAATGATGTAGTGATTTTCTTCGCGCTGCGGCATATAGTAAAGCTCTGCCCCCGCCAAAGACGGACCATCCGCAAACACCGGATAACACGGATCCGGTACCAAAACCACATCGCCCTCGTCCACGATCGAAAGTGCGATGTGCGCCAGTCCCTCCTGGGAACCGAGCAAAGAGCAAATCTCTGTCTCCGGGTTCAGCTCCACTCCATAGCGGCGCGCATACCAGTCGGACACTGCCTCCAGAAGTGCCTGCTGATCCTGAATTGCATACAGGTAATTTCCGGTACCAGACAGGCTTCGCTGAGCGCCTTTAAAATATGCGGTGCGGGGGCAATATTCGGTGCGCCGATGCTCAGATCAACGATCATCTCCCCCTCTTCCAATTTTTTCTTCTTCATCTGCGCCAGCATGGAGAACACGCCCTCGCCAAACCGGTCCATTCTATTTGCAAATTTCATCTTATGTTTTTCCTCGCTTTCAGAAGTTCTTCTATCCACCAGCTGAGTCAACAGCCCCTGACTCTGTCATTCTCCATCGTTCTATCTTTGATTTTTCTGGTTCTCAGCCTTTCTCCGCCATTCTTTTTATCTGGCTATATAAGTATTAATTATAGTACAAGCATATAGGAAAGTAAAGGCGTGTCCAACAACGGAATTTGCCGTAGCTTTTCTAAAAACGTTGTAAAAACAACCGACTTTTCTCAGCAAAACAATTATACTTAATCTCGTAATTGAAACAGTAATTGTTCCGTGCTTTTATCCTCACGGACAGGAAATTCATACATGAAAGTTAAGAAAGACGAGGTTTTTATCATGATACGAAGAATTATTGAAATTGATCAAAAAAAATGCAACGGCTGCGGGCTCTGCGCTTCTGCCTGTCACGAGGGCGCCATCGGCATGGTTGATGGAAAGGCAGCTCTTTAAAAGATGATTACTGTGACGGTCTGGGAGACTGCCTGCCAGCCTGTCCGACCGGTGCCATCTCTTTTGTCGAGCGCGAAGCAGCGGCTTACGATGAAGCGGCCGTCCAGGTTCATATGGCTGCCCGCAAGGCAAAACAGGTGCTGGAAAATGCAAATACTGCTGCTTCTGCAAACGCTTCCGCCCGCCCTGCATTCAGCGGATGTCCAGGATCCATGAGCCGTTTCCTGAAGCGCACTGAAAGCGCTCCTTCTGAACATGACGATACTCATGCAGATAGCGCCGAGACTTTTAATCCTTCTGATTCAGCATCCATCCCGGTGAGCGCCCTTCAAAACTGGCCGGTTCAGATTAAATTAGCTCCGATCCATGCACCGTATTTCGATGGGGCAAAGCTCCTGGTCGCTGCCGACTGCACCGCTTACGCATACAGCCGCTTCCATCAGGACTTTATCCATGGTAAAATAACCTTGATCGGATGTCCGAAACTGGACAGCATCGATTACTCCGAAAAACTGACCGAAATTATCCGCAGCAACGATATCAAGAGCGTGACCGTTGTCCGCATGGAGGTTCCATGCTGCGGAGGCATTGAACAGGCAGTTAAAAATGCCTTGCAGGAAAGCGGAAAATTCATTCCATGGCAGGTAACAACCATTTCGATCGATGGGCGGATTTTAGATTAATATCTGCCATTCCCCCGATTGACCTACCCAACCATTTCGTGCAGGTTCCGCTCTCCATACACACCTGCCGAATGGACTCAATCAGACTCAAAAGAATACGAAAATTTATATATCTAAACGAGATTTTATTAAGGAGGTTCATTATGGAATACCCATACATCAAAAACATTACTCACGAAAAAGTGCAGTCTTTAGCCGGCCTGGTAAACGCAGAAGACGGTCAGATCGTCAGCAAGACTCTGGCACAGAACGAAGCTGTCAGCGTTACTCTGTTTGCATTTGCAAAAGGCGAAGAAATCTCCACCCATGATTCCACCGGAGATGCGATGGTGACCGTTCTGGAAGGCACCGGCCGCTTCACGGTCGATGGCGTCGAGCACCTGGTTCACGCAGGCGAAGTTCTCGTCATGCCGGCGAAAAAGCCGCACGCCGTTTATGCACCGGAAGCATTTAAATGGATGTTGACGGTTGTTTTCCCATTTAAATAAAGACTGCGCTCAAACTCTTTTTACCATGCAGCCCGACTGATAGCAGCCCTTATCCATTTATTCCAAAACAGGCATACCGCAGGAATCCATGCATGATTTTCATCCTTTTCTCTGCGATATGCCTGTTTTTCATTTTATAAGCACATGGTTGTGTTCATTTTTCCAGTTAATCTCCCTTCAACAGATATGAACAGCAGCTTCCAGCTTTCATTATTCCACATACTCATGTGTCTCCACCCACTGCAGCAGCTTTTCAATCGCCGGATTCGGGTTGCTCTGACGCCATGCGATCTCAAAATCAAGCTCTTCCGGGCTGCCGTCCGCGCGGAGAAGCGGAACCACTACCAGATTCCGCGCATTCCGATAATGGCGGACGGCATATTCTGGGAGAATCGCCACGCCAAATCCCGCTGACACCTCCAGAAGCACCGTCTGTACCTCCCGTTCACGCGCCACGATATTCGGTATAAAACCGCCCTTATTGTAACAAATCAATACTTCTTCCGCCTCATCGTTGGAACGTCCCTGCGGCTGCATGATGATAAAGTCTTCCCGCGCCAGATCACGGTACATCAGATGGCTCTCTCCCGCCAGCGTGTGTCCCGGATAAAGAACCGCCATCATCGGAAACCGTTTGAGGAATCGATGCTTTAAATCCTCGTAATTCTGCGTGTACAAAGACAGATTAAACGCAAGATCGCAGGTTCCATTATCTAACAGCTCATAGAGCGCACTCATATTTTCCCGCAGCAGATGAATCGAAATATTCGGGTACGCCTCATGAAAACTTCTGAGCGTCTCCGAAAAACGGCTCTGCTCATATCCCCGGATAAATCCGATCGTCAGCTCCCCAGCTACGCCTTCCGCTGCCGTCCGCGCGAGCTTCGCCGCCTCCTCGGCGCGGACCAGAATCGCCCGCGCCTCGTTCAGATATACCTTTCCCGCCGCCGTCAGCTCGACATGGTGCTTGTCCCGCACAAAAAGCGGCACCCCGATCTTCTCCTCCAACGACCGAATCTGCAGCGTCATCGCTGTCTGCGAAATAAAACATTTTTTCGCCGCCCGCGTAAAATTCAGCTGCTCCGCCGCCGCCACAAAATATTCCATCTGTTTTAAATTCATCTTATTTCCCCATTTCTATATCCTATATGTAATCGCGTCTTTTCGATCGAGCAGAAAAATGAATCATGCCGCCCAATTTACGGGCTTTCGATCTGGCTTTTCCTGTTTTGTTATAAGTTTCCCTTATTATAATATCTGTTCTTTCTATTGGCAAGTTTTTCATTCATCCTTTATAATTTTTAATAGTCAACAAAAGAAAGTGAGTGAAAGGTATGAAACAATTCAAAAATTTCTACGAAGGCACATACGCCAAGTACATTCTGCCGGGCGTCCTGCTGCAATCGGTTCTGATTGGCGGCGGCTATGCAACCGGACGTGAGATTTATTCTTACGGTGCGAAATTCGGAGCGATGGGCTGGATCTCCGGACTGACGATCGGCATCGGTTTTGCCCTGTTTGCCTTCCTGACCTTTGAGATCTGCCGGATCTACAAGGTTTACGATTATAAAAACTATATCAAGCAGGTCATTGGACCGCTCTGGCCGATGATGGATATTTTAACTGTCCTCATCGCGATTCTGCTGATTGCCGTTATGGCAGCCGCAACCGGAAGTATTTTCGAGCAGGTCGGACTTCCGAATATTCTCGGCTCCGTTGTGATCGTTCTGATTTGCGGACTCCTGAACTTTAAGGGTTCCAAGATGATCGAGAAATTTGAATCGATCGGTACTATTTTACTGTACGGCGGCTATATTCTGTTTACAATTCTGGTACTCGTCAACAAGGGCGGCAACATTTCCCATGTATTCAGCACGATGGACACCAGCACCTACGACGGCTCTGTCACTGTTCCGTTGTGCATTTACACCGGTATCCTGTATGTTGCCTACAACATCAATTCCATCCCGATGGGCATGTTCTCCCTGACACGCCAGACCAAACGGAAAGAAACCTTTATTTCCGGTCTGATCGCCGGTCTTCTGATGGTTATTCCGTGGTTTTTGTCTTACTTTGCGATGATGTGCTTCTACGGTGACACCTCCATCGTCGGCGCGGATGTCACAACCCCGTGGATGGAAATGATCAAGGCAGTCAACGGCGGACCGGCACTGATGGCACTGTTCAGTCTCGTTATGGGCTGGACGCTGGTTGAGACGGCAACTGGCTGCATCCACATGATCATCGACCGTTTCGACGTTGCCATGGAGGAAAAGGGCGCTGCCAAGCTGTCCGATACAAACCGCGGTCTGATTACGGTCATCACGCTGATCGCTGCACTCGTATTATCCCGCGTCGGCGTTGTCACCTTGATCGAGCAGGGCTATTCGTACCTGTCTTACGGATTTATCCTCTTCTACCTGCTGCCGACGCTGCTGGTAGGCGGATATAAGATTATTAAACATAAAGACAAATAAATATGTAATGATAAGAACACATCCGCCTGTGGTAGATATCATCTTATAGGCGGATGTGGTATAATGTAAACACTTGACGAGGTATTTTCGAATCAACATAGAAAGGAAGTATATGCAATGAAATATGTCGGATATTACAATGGAGAAATCGGCCCCCTCGAGGAAATGAAAATCCCGATATTGGACCGCGCCGTTTATTTTGGAGATGGCTGCTACGATGCCACCACCTTTGCAAACAACAACATTTTTGCCGCAGACGACCACCTCGACCGTTTCTACAACAGCTGCAAGCTGCTGGAAATCCCGTTTGAAATGTCGCGCGAAGAACTGCGTGCCGAGCTGCAGAAATGCATCGATGCCAATGAGATTGACCACGGTATGCTGTACTGGCAGTGTTCCCGCGGAACTACCTATCGTGGACATCAGTTTCCACCTGCTACCGTAAAACCAAATCTGATGATTTTTACTGTTCCGTGCGACCTGATTCCATTTGATAAGACTTTCCGCCTGATCTCGATGGAGGACACCCGTTTCCTGCACTGCAACATCAAGACGCTGAACCTGATTCCAAGTGTCATCGCTTACCAGCGCTGCATCGAACAGGGCTGCCAGGAAACGGTCTTCCACCGCGGCGAACGCGTCACCGAATGCGCCCACAGCAATATCTTAATCATCAAGGACGGCGTTCTCTGCACCCCACCGAGAGATAATCTGATTCTTCCGGGCATCACGTTAAAACACCTGCTGATGTTAGCTGAGAAAAACGGCATCCCGACCAGCGAGGCACCATTTACCATGCAGGAACTGGCAGACGCCGACGAAATCATCGTCAGCAGCTCCGGTGGGCTCTGCATCCAGGCCGTTGAGCTTGATGGTAAACCAATCGGAGGAAAGGATCCGAAGACGCTGAAGACTTTGCAGGATGCTTATGCGGAGTTTTATGCGGAAGATACGAAGGTACGGTAAAAATCCATAAATTTGCCAATCAAGGGCTGTCACTCAAAACGTGGCAGCTCTTTTTTTATTCTTTTCATATTTTTCCCGCTGTCCGTCTGAAATCTTAGTGCCGCCTCATCTTAGATTACCGAAGTATCTTGCAATTTTTATTTTCATATGCTACTTTAACAGTAATAGAAATCGAACTGTAGAATGGAATCTATTCCCAGTCAGGTGTCCGGGAATACTGGATTATCGATCCTGCAAAGGAAAAAGTTGTGGTTTACTATTATGACCGTGATAGTGACCCTTGTCTTTACTCGTTTGATTCTGATATTCCGGTTGGGATCTATCCGGGTCTGAGCATCAAAATCAATGATTTGTTAAAGAATCACTAAAATCTGCAACATTTAAATTCTGTGAAGTTCAACCATATAGCTGAAAATTCACAAAATCAAACTCAACATAGAATCACTTGCAATATATAAAAATATAGGAGGCGTTTTTAAAATGTTATACCCTTTTATGACCTTAAATGACAATACAGAAATTGTCCATTCCGAAATACTGGAAAATTCAGGAAAAGAAGAAGTCGAAGTTCGAATCGAAAAACCAGTTCAGGGCGGCTTTTATTCCGCCACCTGCTGGCTTCCGGAATACCGCTGGGAAAACATTCAGGGATTCTCTCAGGAAGATATCCATTATTTTCAGGAGCTTCTGGAATCCGTCGCCCACATCATTTTGCAGCTGGCAAGAGAAGGTGGAATCGAAGGAGGTCTTGATCATGCCGCAGGTTTTTAAAATTGCTGGATATACGGTTTATTTCTGGGTCAATGAAAACAATCCGCTCGAACCAGTCCACGTTCATATTGCTAAGGGCGTTCCTTCTCCCAATGCTACCAAAATATGGATTACAAAGTCCGGAAAATGTCTTTTGTGCCACAATAATTCGAAAATTCCAGACAAACAACTCCGAATCATCATGCAGATCATCGAAGCCCGGAATAAATCGGTTATTGATTTGTGGTATTCAACTTTTAGAGAAATCCGCTTTTATTGCTAAATTCTTCCCCATCCTCCGGCATCCGCCGAAGGAACCTCACCACCATCGGAATGGTAATCGCCGCAGCTATCCCATCCGCAATCGTCTGTGACGTCTGAATTCCAAAAAGCCCAATCAGATAACTGAGAATCCACAAAACCGGAATAAAGACGAGACCGCTTCGAATCATGGACAAAAAAGTTGCTTTTCCACTCTGTCCGATGCTCTGGAACAGCATATTTCCACAGAGGGAAAATGGCATGAAAAACAGGGCAATACACTCGATACGCAGCGCGGTGATTCCGATGGAAATAACCGCCGGATCATCGCGGAACATTTTTACAATAGGAGCAGCAAATACTATTCCAAACAAAGCAGAAACACTCATAACAGCAAGGTTGCTTCGGATGCTGAACCAGAATGCTTCACGCACACGGCTGTATTTTTTCGCGCCGTAATTGAAGGCGCTGACAGGCTGAAAACCCTGACCGATGCCAAGTGCAATACAGAACAGGAACATGATGACCCGGGTCACAATGCTCATGGCAGCGATGGCGGCATCACCGTAAGGAGCCGAACACTGGTTTAAAATCATCACAGAAATACTGTTAAGTCCCTGACGCATCAGGCTTGGAAAACCGGTTGCGATAATGTTGGTCACATCGGAAAGTCTCCGGGTCATATAGCGGATATGAATCCGGCTCTGTACCTTTTTTCTAAAGAACGGGCTGATCAAGATTGCCATGCTGATGTACTGCGAAACAGCCGTAGAGATACCGGCACCGCGCACTCCCAGATTTAGTTCAAAAATCAGAAACATATCACCAAAAATATTGAGAATACCGCCGGATGCCAGCCCCAGCATGGCGAAAAAAGCTTTCCCTTCATAACGAAGAATGTTGTTCATCACACAGCTGGAAGCCATCGCCGGTGCGGAAATGAGAATCCATGTGCTGTACTCAAGCGCATAAGGCAAAATAGAATCTGTGCTTCCCAAAAGCCGCATAAATGGAACATGAAATAAAAGTCCTAATATTCCAATGCAACCTCCGGCTAAGAACGCTAAAAAGAAGCTGGTGGAAGCAAACACACGGGCACTCTCCACATCATGCGCCCCTAATTTCCGGCTGATATTGCTGCCCGCACCATGTCCAAACATGAATCCAAACGCATTGATTACTGCCATTAATGCAAATACCACTCCGGTCGCACCGCTGACACTCGTTCCAAGCTGGCTGACAAACAGAGTGTCTGCCATATTGTAAATGCTAGTTACCAGCATACTGATGGTGGTGGGAACCGCCAGCCGCAGTACCAGTTTCGGAACCGGCGTCTGCGTCATTTCTTCATATTGTTCCTGTGTGCTGTCTCGTTCCATACGTTTGTATCCTTTTCCTTTGCTGAAATCTATACGCTGAGATCTACGTTACCATAATGATAGTATTTTGTGAAAAATATGTTAAATACGTTCAATTTAAAATTTAAAAAATGTCCCCAAATAGTATGTAAATGCAACATTTCTTAAATGACGAAAAAACTATATAATACACTTAACATCTTTCCTAGCATGAGGAAGTCGTACTTTCTGTTAAGCGTACTATATAGTTTTCACGATTATTCAAACTTACTTATACATATCGTTTCCGGAACAATTTTTTGATTTCCGCAATCGGAGCATCTTTTTCAATCAACTCACGCATGATTTCCTCATCCGGGAGAATCTCCTGACACTTTTTCAGGACAAATTCTGCGTGCTGCGGCGGAACCGCACAGATACCGGAATCATCTGCGATAATCAAATCACCCGGATTAATTTGAATGCGGTTCAGGACAACCGGTCCATTGATCTCCATCGCTTCGATACGGCATTTTCCAGTCTTTGGTGTCACGCCACGGCACCAGGTAGGAACGCCATATTTTCGAATTTCACCCACATCGCGTACCGCGCCATCGATTACAACACCTTCCAGACCACGTGCTTTTGCAGATACGAAGGATTGTCCTCCCATGCTGCTCATATCGGTCATTCCACCGGCATCTCCGACCAGGACATCACCCGGCTCTGCCAGATAATTTACCTCTCTCGATGCCATTTTGATAAAATCATGGTCTATCAAACCCTGTGTAGTTGTTTTCTCAATCGGAATACTGCGAAGTGTCACTGCTGTTCCGACAATCATATGTCCCGGTTCAATCGGTTTTAAATAGCTTCCCGGAATCACTTTATTATATCCCAGTGCATCCAGAATATCGCTGACTGTACCGGTCAGATCGTCTTCCAGTGCCTTAAAACCATCTACGATTTCTTTTGGAACCCGTGGAAATTTGATTTTTTTGATATTTTCCTTATCAATGACTCCCCAGATTCTTCCAGCCGCTTTATATTCCTCATACTCCGCTTCTACCTTCGGATCCATCATAACTATTTCTCCTTTTCTTACTTCGCCCTACACGCTTCGATTTATTTGTAACGTGCTCTGAACAGTGGGCGAAGTTCGCTGATCGGTTTCTTCTCCTCGATTAACTGACGCATTCTTTCCTCAGATGCCGCAATCTTCTCTGCTTCCTCGATAACTGCCTCTGCCAGCTCTGCCGGTACAATGCAGACACCAGAATCATCTGCAACCATCAGATCGCCCGGCTCAACCAATTTGCCGCACAGGGTAATCGGTCCATTCATCTCTACGCACTCCATACGATACTTTCCGGTCACCTGGGTTGTACCGCAGCTGAATACCGGATATCCCATCTCACGGATGGAGCTTACATCACGGCAGCAGCCATTTACGATGTTTCCTGCAAATCCGCAGCTTTTACCAACAGTACAACTCTGTCCGCCCATGTTGGATACTTCCAGGTTTCCGCCGAAGTCAGATACCAGAACATCGCCCGGCTCGCCGATATAATAAATATCACGGGTAGACATTGCAATGAAATCATGGTCATGTGCGCCCTGTGTCGGAGTCTTACGAACCGGAATATTTCGAATCGTAACAGCCGGTCCCACAATCTTGGAACCCGGGATGACCGGTTTTAAATAGGAAGTTGGGATAGCTCCGTCGATTCCATATCCATCCAGAATATCCGAAACGGTTGTGGACATATCTTCCAGTGCATAATAACGATCGATAATCTCTTTCTTAACACGCGGGAATTTAATCTTGGTAATTCTCTCTCTTGGAACCAGTCCCCAGATTCTTCCAGCTTTCTCATATTCTGCATAATCTGCATCTCTCTGCTCGCGAAGTTTTGCTACATCCTCATTGTAAGATTTTACCTGATCTAAATCCATTTTTGTTCTCCCTTCACTGGTTTTACCAGATTTATTTTTGTTTCGGTTATCTGTTCGCCATTAGAAAACCTTGTTCTCAATTTGTAATTAAACAATACTACACCAATCTTTTATTGTCAATCCATTTTTTCTATTTCGACACGTTTTGTCGTCATGCACAAATAATTTTTCACTTTTTGTACATTTTGTTTTCTATCTATGCTTTATTATTTCTTATTAAGAAACTATGTGTCATTGGACTTCTTTTTGTTTCTTGCAAAAAAATGCTGTCATGCAGCTTTCCCGCACAACAGCATTTTTTCTATCTCTTTATTTCGTTTCTTTTTTCTTCTCCGCTTTCCATTCTGTATAAAATGGATATGCAACGGAAATAACCATAAATATCATCAATACGACACAAATCGGTCTCGTAAACAAGGAACCTAAAACCAGTGATAATGAATTCTGATTTAGGGTCAATGCCTGAGAAAGTCCTTCTTCCGCAATCGGTCCTAAAATCAGTCCCAGTACAATCGGAACAACATTATACTGATATGCCCTCATAAAGAAGCCTGCTACGCCGAATACCAGCATTACGAAGACGTCGCCCACGTTTCCGCGGATTGCGTAGGATCCCATAATACTCAGCATCAAAACACAGACTGAAAGTATATTTTTCGGGGTCAATGTAACCAGCGCAAAATGTTTTGCACCAAACAGGCCAATCAGCATCATAATCACATTAGCAATAAAAAGTGCCGCAATAAATGGATATGTAATGCTTTTCTGGGTTGTAAAGAGCCCGTATCCTAGAATCAGTCCATGAACTGTCAGCGCACCCAACAGAATTGCCGTTGTCGCATTGCCCGGTACGCCCAGCGTCAGAGTTGGAATCAGGGTTCCGCCTGTTACCGCATTATTTGCAGATTCACAGCACGCCACGCCCTCTCTTGCTCCATTTCCGAAGTTTTCCTCCTTGGTAAACATTTTACCAACATTGTGTGCAACATAGGAAGCCACATCTCCGCCTGTACCCGGAATAATTCCGATAATAATTCCCAGAACTGCCGAACGGATATATGTAACCGGATACCGGACTAAATCAAGCAGCCGTACCCGCGCTGATTTGAACTGTGCAATCGATGATTTGTCCGCGATTTCAATCGGATTCTTCAGATTTCCCAGAACCTGAGAAACCGAAAACAGACCGATAACTGCTGGAATCATATTGATTCCACCCATTAAAAACGTCTGTCCAAAGGTAAAACGTGCCCGCCCCAGAACCGGATCCATGCCAATGCAAGCAACCAGAAGTCCCGCGCAGCCCATCATAAGACCCTTCAGAACATTTTTTACGGATAAAGATGCAATAATCGTAAGCCCGAACACCGCCATCATAAAGCGTTCCTGTGGACCAAACTCAAACGCAAATTTTGCCAGAGGCGGCGCTAGGAAAATAAGTGCAATCAGACTGATACAGCCGCCCCAGAAAGAGGCAACCGCTGCCTCTGTCAGTGCTTCGTGTGCCCGGCCAGACTGTGTCATCGGATAACCATCCATCGCTGTCGCAGCGGCCGCCGAGGTTCCCGGCGTATTGATAAGAATCGCCGAGATCGAGCCTCCAAACATAGAACCGCAGTACAGTGCGCCCAGAAAAACCAGACCTGCTGTCGGCTCTAATGTGTATGTAACCGGTATCAGCACCGCAATACCCATGGTCGGAGTAAAGCCTGGAAGTGCACCGATTACGATTCCAATTACCGTTCCCAAAAGTGCCAGCAGCAAATTGATCCCGGTAAATGCCATTCCAAAATATGTAAGAATATCTGCCATCTTCCGTCCTCCTATATCAATATGCCCTTCGGGAAGGTAATACCAAGTGCTGTAAACAGTGCGTACATTCCTACTGCAAAAATAACTGTTACAATCAAATCACGCACCACTGTTTTCGACGAAAGCGCCAGTTCAAATATCAGCCCCGTTGCCGCCATCACAATCACAGAGGAAGTTAAAAAGCCCAGAATACGGATGCATACAACCCAGATAATTAAAAGCGCCAATGCAATCCCCAGACGTTTTACTGTGCGCCGGTGAACGGAAATAATTTCTCATCTTTTTCCGATTTCCATTTCATTCCTGATACCAGCGTTGACAAAAGGGAGAGGGCAATGCCAAGTTTCGCAATGATCCCCGGCCAATACGATGCATTTTCTCCCATCTGTACATCCAGATAAAGAAAGAAAAGGAAAAAAAGTGTCCAAAAAATACCAGAAACACAATTTTTTCGATTCATCGCGTCCTCCTATTTCTTAAAGCCAAGTTCTTCCAGAACCGGAATGATCGCTTCTTTTGACTGGCTGATCTCAGCCGCAAATGTTTCCGAATCTGCATAAGACAAGGTCAGGGACTGCTTTTTTGCTTCTGCAATTACCTCCGGATCCTCTAATACTTTCTTAACTGCCGCATCAAACGTCTCTACAATTTCCGGTGCTACATCCTTGCTGAAATAGAAGCCTGAATATGTATCTGTGCAATATCCTTTATATCCCAGTTCTTCTAAGGTTGGTATGTCGGCATATTCCGGATTATTGGATTTACTTCCAAGGTTGATAACCGGGCGCACATCGTCTCTTCCTAAAAGTTCGCTCTCATTTCCTGAATAAGAATCTACATGACCGCCCATAACAGCTGTGTAATTGTCAGCCGAACCGCCTGCAGACGGTACGCTCGTTGCATCTAACCCCTCGCCATGAAGAAAAACGCTAAATGCAAGCTGGGCAATTCCTCCGTTACCTGCATTTGCATACGAAAACTTGCCCGGATTTTCTTTGATAAAGTCAATCAGCTGCTCTGCATTTTCATACGGCGAATCGTTCTTTACAATTAAGTACATCGGAGCGCTGAACACTTCCGAAACCGGCTGTAAATCTTCCACCGTATATTCAGTCTCTCCCGCTGCTGGTTTGTAAAGAGTAGGTGTCGGCAGTGAAAACAGAACATTGTATCCATCTGCCTCCCGGCTTAAGAAATCAGTTGTTCCGATAACACCAGAAGCGCCACCATTATTTACTACTGCCATGGAAACTCCCAGTTCTTTCTCCAGATACGGAAGAATAAATCGGCACTGTGTATCGGTCGTACTGCCCGCGTTAAACGGTACAATTACCTGAATCGTTTTATTCGGATATCCATCTGCCTGCTGCGTGTTTCCCTCTCCTGCCGCTGCTGATTCTCCACTCTGTCCGCTGCAAGCGGTCAGGGATGCTACCATCAAAACTGCAGCTGCCGCGCAAATTACCTTTTTCATCTTACATTCTCCTTTGACCCTAAAACTTCACTAATCTGCTTGCTCCTTTACAAATTGATTTACATGAATCGTTTGGCGAACGTTCTCTAATAAAAAACCTTGTTTTCTATATAAGAAACACTATCACTAATGACGAAAAAAGTCAATACGAAAAATATATTTTTGAGTATTTTTATTCAATTTGTTTCTTATTTGAGTACATTATTGTATACTGTTTCCTATATGCTTCTATATTTTCTTTTTCTCTTTTTTTGTTTCTTTATTTCCACTATCTATTTCATAAGAGACGATTTCCTATAGAAGAACAAAAATCCCTCGAGTCTGTTCAGGGGATAGAAAGCGGAGACGGAGGGATTCGAACCCTCGTGCCGGGATGAACCGACAAACGCATTTCGAGTGCGCCGCGTTACGGCCGCTTCGCTACGTCTCCAATTATACAGGTGCTTCTACTCGAAACACCTGTACTATTATACCCGATTTTTCCCTGTTTGTCATCTACTATTTTTGTTTTTATTCAGTATTTTTATTCAGAAATGCTTTCTCCCTGCGTCATCTGCTCCGACATTTCCTTCGCAATTTCCCGGATCAGGAAGATATAACGTTCCATCTTGACTGCATCCACCCGCATTTTAGGCGCGCCGATCGAAACCGCCGCCCAGATATTTCCAGATTCATCATAAATCGGTGCGCCGATTCCGATTGTTTCTGAATTCAGTTCTCCATCACTGATCGCATATCCCTGCTCACGTATTTTCGCGTATTCGTTCAAAAGTCCCTCTGGGGACAAGATTGTATTTTCTGTAAACGCTTTCATCGGTTCTTCCATCAAACGTTTGTGAATCACACTTTCTTCCTGATAAGCGCCCAGAATCTTGCCGGTTGCTCCTGCATATAAGGGACGTTCCTGTCCAACATTTCCCATAACACGAACAAGCTGCTGACTTTCTTCCCGGTAGATCAGAATTGCCTTTCCATTGATCAGCATACTGAATGAAGCATTTTCCCCTGTCATATCCCGGAGACGAACCAGATATGGTTTCACCATCTTTGATAAACCAATCTTGTCTTCATATGTACGTCCCAACACATAAACCGCCGGTCCCAATGTATATTTATGTTCCGGTGTCTGCGCTGCCAGTCCTGTTTTTACCAGTGATGCAAGCAATTTAAAGGTCCCACTCTTACTACAGCTGATCTGCTCGCCAAGCTCCGTCACACTATGTACATAAGGTGCCCGTCCCAATAATTTTAATAAAGTTGCCGTTTTTTCCGATGAATTCATAGGCTCCTCTCCCTTCGCTTCACAACCATTATACCTTTTTCCCTTCTAAAATCCGTCGAATAGTTGTCATTTCTTTCTATACTACGAAAAACCAGTCTCTTTGTCAACCTTTTAGAAACTCCAATTCCTATTTTAGAACACTTTTTTATTTTTATTCAAAATGTTTCCCTTATTCTTTTTAATTTCTTTCTGTGACCAAAAAAATACCAGTCACCTGAAATATGCATCTTCATTCCAAAGAAACATTTCTCAAATAACTGGTATTTTTGATTTTATCTCTATTCTACCTGTTGAACGATTTTACTGATAATACGCATCAATTCCGTTCGCAATTCCCCCGGCAATCAATTCCTGATAATCATCCTGTGCCATCTTCTGGTCTTCTTCCGGGTTGCTCATAAAGCCCATCTCGACAATGGAAACCGGAATCTTACACCAGTTGATGCCGCTCATGCTGTCTGTCTCCTGCACACCGCGGTTCTTGAAGCCGGTTGCCGCGCAGACAGAGTCCGTGATCTTCTTGGAAAGAGAATAGCTTGCCGCGTGAAGCCCGCCGTTGTACGGGTTGGTCGCCGTCTGGCACATGGAGAGTGTTCCGTTGACTGTCGTGTTATCCAGCGAATTGCCATGAATCCGGACAAAAATGGAGGCGCCGCTCTTGTTGGCGATCTCCGCTCTCTCCGCATTGCTTAAGTTGACATCGTTGGACTCCCGGATCATGACGACCTGATAGCCTCTCTCTTCCAGAATCCGTTTTAACTTCTTCGAAACTGATAAAGTCAGCTCATATTCCGGCAGCTTCGTCGATACACCTTCGGTGCCGGAAGCCACCTTCGCCTTCATGGTCGAGGAGCCCGGTCCAACTGGTTCTTTGTCCGGATTGCCCTTTGCCTGATGTCCCGCGTCGATCGCTACGATACGTCCGTTGGACACCGGTGCACCCTGTGCATCCGCTTCTGCCCCCTGCGCTGTGACCGTCGCTTCCTCACTGCCCGGCTCGGTCGTCGTCAGGTATTCGGAACGGATAAAACAGCTCTTGTCCTTATAAAGCACCTCGCTCCAGCCGTCTCCGATACCGACGCGCTGCACGCTGTCGCCCTGATTCAGCTGTGTCACAATCTCATACTCCGTTCCACAGCCCGAACGCACGTTGAGCAGGTTCTCAGTCGCATACACTGTCTCATCGACACTCCGGAAGCCGCTCGCCGTCGTTTTGTCACTCTCCAGCTCGCTCTGGTCCGCAACCGCCGCTGCATCCGCCTCCTGATGCCCTGTGCATCTTCCAGCTCCAGACTTCGCTTTGCCGCATTCGGCACCTGTTTCTTCGCTGTCTGTTCCGCCGGTTCTGTCTCAGCAGCCGCCATCTGCACCTGCTTCTGTGCCTGATTCGGAAGGGTAAATCCAGCATGGCTTACGCCAATGGAACCCGCCGTGACCACAATCGCGGTCACCGCCGCCCAGAAACGTTTCCGGTAATCCGGTGTGCCTGGCTTTCTTTTTCTGCTTTCTCCTCTTGCCATTTATAAAAAACTCCAATCTTACAGAAGATTCTAACCTCTCCATGATCCGCGCATTCACTGTTTCCAATCAATCGGATCGCAGCACAACTTTGATGCCGACAGAGATTTCTGCCCAATTAAAATCTTCTTTCATTTCTAAATTATTCGATCGTACCGCCGCCTACGACATATTCGCCGTCATAAAAAACGACTGCCTGTCCCGGCGTCGCCGCTCTCTGCGGCTCATCAAATACGCATTCCACCCGATCTTCGCCAATCTTGCGGATCGTACAGAGCGCCCCTTTGTGGCTGTAACGAATCTTCGCACTGACGCGCATCTCCTGATCGCCCAGATCCTCAATCGCCATCCAGTTGAGATTCCGGCAGGTCAGGCGGTTAGAAAAGACATCCTCATTTTCCCCGATCACAACCTCGTTCGTCTCCGGACGTATCTCCGTCACGAACACCGGATGACCGAGTGCCAGATTTAAGCCCTTTCTCTGTCCCACCGTATAATGGGTAATTCCTTTATGACGACCTAAAATATTGCCGTACTTATCTACAAAATTGCCTTCGTCAATCCGGCAATCACTATTTTCCTCGATAAATTTTGCATAATCGTTGTCCGGCACGAAACAGATCTCCTGGCTGTCCGGCTTGTGTGCCACCGGAAGTCCAATCTCCTCCGCCATCTCACGAATCTTGTCTTTCGTATATTCGCCGACCGGCATCAAAGTGTGTGCAAGCTGATGCTGGGTCAGGTTATAAAGCGCGTAGGTCTGATCTTTCGCCGCCGTCGCAGACTTGCAGATCGCATAGCGGCCATTCGGCAACTTTCTCACGCGCGCATAATGTCCCGTTGCAATATAATCAGCCCCAATTTCCAGACTTCTCTGCAAAAGGGACTCCCATTTTACATATCGGTTACAGGCAATACATGGATTCGGCGTGTGTCCGTCCAGATATTCCTGTACAAAGTAATCCATGACATTTTCTTTGAACTCTTTTTTGAAGTTCATCACGTAATACGGGATCTCAAGCCGTTCCGCAACCCGTCTGGCATCATCGACAGCGCTCAGACCACAGCAGCCGCCGTGCTCTTCCTGCTCTACATTCGTCTCATCCTGCCAGATCTGCATTGTGACGCCGATCACATCGTATCCTTGTTCTTTTAAAAGCCAGGCAGCCACGGAGGAGTCAACTCCTCCTGACATGCCGACTACTACTTTTTTCTTTTTCATCAATACTCTTCTTCGACGTCTTCCTCGCCGATATCCGTCTTCGGTTTTACGAGTCCTTTGATCTCAATGCCATTCTTCTGAGCATAATCCCAGAGAGCAGCGTGAATTGCCTCCTCTGCGAGCAGAGAACAGTGTACCTTAACTGGCGGAAGTCCGTCCAGTGCCTCCATAACGGCTTTGTTGGTAACTTCCATCGCTTCCTGGATGGTTTTTCCTTTTACCATCTCGGTCGCCATGCTGCTGGTCGCAACGGCTGCACCGCAGCCAAATGTTTTAAATTTTACATCCTGGATGATCTGGTTGTCATCGATATCCAGGTAAATACGCATAATATCGCCGCATTTTGCGTTGCCGACGGTACCCATACCGCTGGCATTTTCAATCTCGCCTACATTTCTCGGATGCTGGAAATGATCCATTACTTTCTCTGAATACATCGGGTGTTTCCTCTCTATATCTTCATTCACTGTGTACGTGTACAGTAACGGAATTTGCCGTGCTTTCGCCTTTAAATACGGCAAATTTCTGCTGCCACCACGTTATCCTAGGGCACTTTCAGTTGCAAAAGTACCTATCTGTAGATGTTCATTTTGCTTAAAATGTCTAAATCTTACTGCTGCGGATGTTTCTTAATGTAATCCTCATACAGCGGAGACATAGAACGAAGACGTTCTACAATCTTCTTTAAGCAGTCTACCGTGAAATCAATCTGCTCCATGGTTGTCTCGGCTGACAGGGTCAGACGCAGGGAACCGTGTGCAATCTCATGCGGCAGTCCGATCGCCAGAAGTACATGGGACGGATCCAGGGATCCGGAGGTACATGCAGAACCGCTGGAACCACAGATGCCTTCCATGTCAAGCATGATCAGCATGGATTCACCCTCGATGAACTGGAATGCAAAGTTTGCATTGTTGGAAAGTCTCTGGGACGGATGTCCGTTGAGGCGTGCAAATGGAATTTCTTTTAATACACGCTCGATCAGGTGGTCACGCATCGCTTTTTCTTTTGCTGTGCGCTCTTCCATCGTCGCCATCGCAATCTCAACTGCCTTGCCGAATCCTACGATACCAGCCGTATTCTCGGTACCGCCGCGCGTTTACGCTCCTGTGCGCCGCCGTGGATGAAGGAACGAGTCTTTAATCCGGTACGGATATAAAGGAAGCCGGTTCCCTTCGGTCCATTTAACTTGTGGGCGCTGGAACTGAGCATATCGATATGGCACTCATCTACATTGATCGGAACATGACAAAATGCCTGTACCGCATCGGTGTGGAATAAAATGCCGTGTTTCTTCGCAATCTCACCAATTTCCTTGATCGGCTCAATCGTACCGATCTCATTGTTTGCAAACATAACAGAGATGAGGATGGTGTCCGGACGGATCGCCTTCTCCAGCTCGTCTAATTTAACAACACCAAACTCATCTACATCCAGATAAGTAACCTCAAAACCTCTCTGCTCCAGGTACTCACAGGTGTGCAGAATCGCATGGTGCTCAATCTTGGTCGTGATAATGTGCTTGCCCTTTGCCTGATATGCCTCTGCTGTGGAAATCAGCGCCCAGTTATCAGACTCCGTGCCGCCGTAGGTAAAGTAAATCTCGTTGGACTTTGCGCCCAGCGCTTTCGCGATCGTCTCGCGAGCCTGTGCAATCGCTCTCTTCGGCTCTGCCGAAAATTCATAAACGGAAGACGGGTTGCCGTAATACTCCGTAAAATACGGGAGCATTGCCTCCACTACTTCCGGACGCGTTTTGGTTGTCGCCGCATTGTCCAGATAAATCAACTGTTTCATAACTAATAAATCCGCCTTTCTTCTTAGTGTATGCACGCCTGCCTTTATTGTGATTGTATCACACGGAATCTCACGGCAGGAACTCCCCGCCTGTAAACATTTGCTGCGTACATAGTTTGTAGCAATAAAGGTAAAAGCTTCATCTACGTTCTTTATTATTATATAGGAAAATTGAAAAAATACAAGCAAGAATGAGCGGGTTTTTGAAAAAACCTAGTTAAAAATGGGGTATATAATGTGCTCAAGCTATTCCACCTTACTTATCCAGACAATAAAAAACCGTCCAGCTAGGAGGGGTCAACTCCTGACTAAACGGTTTTTTATTAAATCTTTGCTCCACTTCTGCCTTGAAATCCGTTACCCAATCGGCAGCAATTCCGTGGAAACGCATGTTATCCTCCAAGAGGGAATCTTCGGATAACTGCTGTAGTGCTGTCATTGGCTTCTGACCGCACATGGAGGGTTGATGCAATAGGGTTTACATAAATAAAAAGAAATAAACTGGTAACGGATACCTGTCAATACTTATACATAAAAGGGATTGGTATAGAATCAGGTCGGTTCTTCACTTGACATATCGCTATTGTAATATTATTATATATTATTAGGATACTTCTAAGTGAAAACTCTTGTTTTTTCCTGATGGCTATAATATAACACGCATCAACTTGAAATACCATCCCCGGAACGAGAATATAAATATTGTTTTTTTACAATAATATAAGCATTTAAAAATAGTCCTATAAAGCAAAGGCTAATTAAGCTAAATGGAGGCGGAAAAATGTATATTAAAAACCCGGAGTATTTTATTACCACCGTCCGTGAGGGAAGCATTTCCAAAGCGGCTGAAAAATTATATCTGTCACAGCCATATTTAAGCCAGTGTATCGCACGAACCGAAAAGGAATTAGGTGTCAAGCTCTTCGATCGCAGCCATATGCCGCTCAAACTAACTGAGGCAGGAAAAATCTATATGCGTTATCTGGAAAGTGTCGGAGTCCTGACCGGGCAGTTTGAGGAACAGCTCGGCGAGCTGAAAACGGGACGCAGCCGTACTCTGAATGTCGGCATGACGCTGTGGCGCGGATCCGTCCTGCTGCCGGATATCCTGCCAAGCTACTCTGAAAGCCACCCGGATGTCCGCATCACCTTACGTGAACACCACACTGCCCAGCTTTCCAAGCTGTTACAGGAGGATCAGATCGATTTTGCCCTGATGAATATGCCGCTCAATCTGGATGATTTCGTCTATGACACCATCTTCAATGAGCGCCTCCTTCTGGTAGCCAGCAAGGACCATCCGGCTATCCGCGGTCTGGAAGCAGGCACTCCGGACCATCCGCTTCCAATCGACATGAAAAAGCTGCGCCGGGAACGCTTCATCCTGCTGCAGGAGGATCAGGTCATGGGACACGCCATGAAAAACCTCTTTGCCAAGATGAATATGGAACCAAAGGATGCCCTATACACCACCAGCAGTACGACTTCGGTCAACCTGGCGGCAAGAGGGTTCGGCATCACCTTCCTCCCGGAAGGCGGAATCCGCCACACTGCCCACGTGGAGCAGCTTGCATTCTTCACCGTAGACAATCCACCGTTCAGCGTGCCGCTGCTGCTTTTATATAAGAAGAACAGCATTATTTCACCACACGCGAAGGATTTTATCGATATGGTGAAGGAGTATTACCGGAATCTGGAGGAAAAGAAGATTAAGGCATAAGAATTTGCTCTTTCTCTGTGCATTCTGTTTCTACATATATTTTAGAATTTTTGCACAAAACGTACAAAATGGGACTTCAGCCCCTAATAGACACAGGCAGCCTAGACGATATCCGTCGAAGCTGCCTGTGTTTTATTTCATATTTTTCTATCATTTCTTGGTCGAATTTATTTAACATTTGAAGAATTTTTATTCTACTATTCTTCCTTATCCAGATTCCGACCATTCACTCGGTCTTTCAATTCGTAAAGCAAATTTTTTAAGTAACTTTTACTTACGAATCTTCTCCACAAATTCCTTCAGTCTCTTGCATCCCTCAACAACATTCTCATAGCTGTTTGCAAAGGACATACGGATATAGTGGTCGCCTTCGCTTCCGAATACATCGCCCGGTACCATTGCTACCTTGGCATTTTCAAGAAGCAGCGGAGCAAATTCCTGGCCGCTCATGCCAAGCTTTTCGATGTTGATGAAGATGTAGAATGCACCTTCGGGCAACGGCAGCTCAGTCCGTCGATCTCGTTGATTGCTTTAACTGCATAGTCGCGGCGTCTCTGATACTCTTTTACCATGTCTGCTACTTCGTTCTTCTCTTCTTTCAGCGCTACGACGCCGGCTTTCTGTACGAAGGAACTTGCACAGGTAACCACGTGCTGATGCAGCTTATTGACAGTCTTGACAATCTCTTCGCTGCAGGCTGCGTAGCCGAGACGCCAGCCGGTCATGGAGTATGCTTTGGAGAAGCCGTTTAATGTGATGGTTCTCTCCTTCATGCCCGGAAGAGAGGCGATGCTGATGTGTTTTGCATCATCGTATAACAGTCTCTCATATACCTCATCTGATATAATCATGATATCGTTCTTCACAGCAATCTCTGCCAGTTCTTTCAGCACATCCTCTGCCAGCACACCGCCGGTCGGATTGCTCGGAGTGATAAGAACGAGTGCCTTGGTCCGTGGGGTAACCTTTGCACGAATCTCATCCAGATCAATCTGGTAATCATTCTCCTCTTTCAATGTATAGGTAATCGGAACCGCGCCCAGAAGCTTCGGAACATTTAAGTAGTTTAACCAGCCCGGATTCGGAACCAGAACCTCATCGCCCTCGTCGAGAATTGCTGCCATGACATCAAAAACTGCCTCGGAAAGACCTACACTGACGATGATCTCAGTCGGTTTGTACTCTACATTGTTCTGCGTCTTTAATTTCCAGGCAATCGCCTCCCGCAGCTCCATGGTACCAAAGTTGGAAGTATAGAATACATCGCCTTTTTTGATATCCTCGATGCAGGCATTCTTGATGTATTCCGGTGTATCGAAATCCGGACGCCCTAACTCAAAGTGAATGACCGTCTCTCCTGCGCGCTCCATTGCCAGCGCCTTTTCGTTTACTTTACGGATTCCAGACGGAACCAGTTCATCCATTCTTTTTGCGAATAATTTATACATAATAAAATCTCCTTTTCATTCTGCATATACTCTCAGATTCTCATTGGTCCGCATCTGCTGACACTTTTCCAAGAATATTTTATTTTTCCTGGTAGCCGGCCGGAATTCCGTTTTTCTGTTCTCCAGCCCTTACGCTGCCTTCGTCTCGGTTTCCGCACCAGTTCCCAGCGTATGCATCATGCCCTCGCTGCGTGCTACTACCATGGTAGTTACCACATCACCGGTTACGTTAAAGGTTGTATTTGCCATATCAATCAGTCGGAAGATACCGGCAATCAGACCTACAATCTCCAGCGGAAGTCCCATGTTCGTCAGAAGAATCGTGGTCATGATGATCGCGCCTCCCGGAACACCCGGACAGCCCATAGCTACTAATACAGTAGAAATAATAATGTTTACCAATGCGGACGGTGTCAGGTTCATTCCATAAATCTGTGCCGTCATTACGATAGCTGCTGCATAGTAGATACATCCACCATTCATGTTGATGGTTGCGCCAAGCGGCAGGGAGAACGATGATAACTCGGAAGATACGCCAAACTCATCATTCGTAACAGAGGTTGTGATCGGAAGAGAACCGCTGCTGCTGGTGGTGCTGGCCGTTACAACCCATACTTTCCAGATACCCTGCAGCCATTTCTTTACCGGGAACTTTGCCAGAAGCGCTACCATCGGAATATACATCAGTAAAACAAGGATTACATCGGAAGCATAAACCGTGAGAATCAGCTTTCCGAGCGGTCCAAAGATTTTCAGACCATATGCACCAACTGAATCTGCTAACAGTGCACATACACCAATCGGAGAAAACTCCATAACAATAGCTGTGATTTTATACATTGCATTGGCACAGCTCTGTACACCTGCTAAAAGGCGTTCCCCCTCTTTTCCCATCATGATAAGTGCTACGCCTAAGAATACCGAAAATACGATAATCTGCAGCATATTTGTGTTGGTAAAAGAAGTGAAAATGTTGGATGGGAACATATCGATTAACGTATCAATGATACTCGGCATCGCCTGCGCCTCATAATCAGTCGATTGTGATAACGCGGTTAAATCAAATCCTTTTCCTGGATTGATGATGTTTGCCATGATAAGCCCTAATTCTACACAGAGTGCAGATGTCAGCGCATACAGTCCAACCACCTTCACGCCAATGTTCCGAAGCTTTTTCAAGTCTCCTAAGCTCGCGACTCCCGCTGTGATGGAAAAGAATACCATCGGAACGACAATCATTTTAATCATATTTAAAAAGATGGTTCCCAGAGGTTTTACAATGGTTGCTTTTTCTCCAAATACGAGTCCGATGACAATACCAAGGCCAAAACCGATGAACGTCTTTGTCGCCAAGCTCAATTTCTTTTTTTCTTTCATGAATATTCCCCTTCTTATGCAATACCCTCACTTACTGTTCACACATATGTGACCACCATGTTGTTTCACAGCACTTTCTATTTCAAAAGTGCCTGCTTTAAACAACCTCCTCTATGCTATATTCTCTCCCAGATTTCATTTCCCCAAATGTCCTCCGGGAGAGAGGTATCTGCAGTTCCGGGTAAATTTCCCAATTCACCTGCAAAACATGCCTTCCGTGAACTCTTCCGGATGTCCTGCATTCCGGAAATGCATCTTTGCCATGTTTTGCAATTAGTATGCTCTTGTCATCGCACCGTCTAACAGGATGGTCTGACCAGATACGTATGTATTTGCCTCGGAGCACAGCCATGTAGCCAGACGTCCGTATTCATCGATGGTGCCGTAGCGTCCCATCGGGAACTTCTTCAGGTCTTCCTTCTCGTAATCTGCTACGCTGATGCCAGCCTTGTCTGCACGCATCTTGTTCAGATTCTCAATTCTTGCGGTGCCGATACGACCTGGTCCAATGACATTGACTAAGATATTGTCTTTGCCGACCTCACTCGCCAGGGTCTTGCTCATGCCGACAACGCCCATTCTCATGGTATTGGAAAGAATCAGGTTGTCCAGGCAGTCCTTAACGGAAGAAGAAGTTGAGTTTACGATACGGCCGCCGCCGAGACGTTTCATGGACGGGAGTACCGCACGGATGGTTCTTACGTAGGAGAGCAGGCACATCTCAAAAGCGCCCTCCCATGCCGCATCATCAAAGCTTACGAACGGTCCCGGCTTCGGACCCGGACACATATTTACGAGTGCGTAGATATCGCCCAGTGTTTCAACGGTGTGTTTTACAAGTGCCTCGATGTCCTCCGCCTTGTTAACATCGCAGAGGAAGGTCTCCGGACGGTTTCCGGTTTCTTTCTCAATCTCAGCCTGTGCTCCAGAAGCTGATCTTTAAACGGTTCTGCGGTACAAATCATAACCTTTGCACCTTCTCTTGCCATCTCGGTTGCAATTCCCTTGCCAAGTCCGGCTGCTGATGCCATACAGAGAACTACTTTGTCTTTTAATCCTAAATCCATGTTGCTACCTCCTGCTTAAAATGAATATATAAAATGATTTGAATGTTCTGTTTGAATTTTTTATTTTCCTACACTTCCTTTTCCGGATGTTTCTTTAAATCAACAACCGGGTTTACAAGTGGTGTCATCTCGAATCCGTCCGGTCCGGTGATGCGGCACTCTGCTACATCGCCATCCTGGATATGGAACGCTCTCGGTGTTCCGGTGGAAAGGATGTCTCCGGCGTACCAGCCTGGATGCTGCTGTGCAGGGATACCAGACGCGGCGGTCTGTGGGTCATGTTTGCTACTACGTTTTCTGCATGAACTTCACCGTTGTGAACACTCTGGACCAGAAGTTCATTGACATCCGGTACCTCATCCGGGGTTACCAGCTCCGGACCGAAGGAGAAGAAGGTCGGGAAGTTCTTTACGATGGTTAAATATCTCGGGTTGCCGCTTACATAATCATTTCCCTTTAAGATGGACTCCTCAGTCATATCAAGGATGGTGGTGTAACCGACGATGGCATCCTGCCAGTTTTCTTCGGATATATCTCTGCAATCCTTGCCCATGATGATTCCAAGCTCTGCCTCTGCGGTGGTTTTCTGTGCTTCTTTCAACTTCGGAAGCAGGATTTCATCGTCCGGACCAATCAGGGTGTCTGCCTGTTTGAAGAAGCTTCCCGGAAATCCCTTCGGAGCTGCAGAACCGATGTCTCCGGCATGGTCTACATAGTTAAGGCCGATACCAAAGATACGTTTCGGGTTGCGGTAGAGCGGTCCGTATACAACTTTCTCGCTCGGAACCAGTCCCGGAATACTTTCCAGCTCTTCCTTGCCGCCTGCGTTATACCATTTTGTCAGTCCCGGAATCTGCTGCTTCTGGATGAGACTCATGACATCCTCGGCCCATGCAGTTCCCTTTGCTGCATTCAGTGCCTCAATCGGAAGCACTCCATTCTTTAAGACGATACCGGCTTTTTCTGTTCCGTTCACTTTGATAGTTGCAAATCTCATATGGTTTCCTCCTTTATCTGTCAGAGATTGCTTCTTCAGAAGTTCTATTTGTCTGTTTCTTTTCATTTTGTTTCAGCGTCTGAAACCCAACCTCTTGAAGCTCTCTGTTTCTTTCTGACATTACTTTACCATTCCCACCAAAAATGTTCCAACTCTCTTTCGAATATGGACGTATAGGTAAATGGTTATGGACCATAACGTGTCTAAAATGATACTTGACCTTCCCTAATAAGCGAAAATACGCCTGGATACAGGCTTTCCTTGTGGTTGGAGGAAGTGGAAATGCCTGTTCCAGACGTATGATTTTAAATATATATAATCGTTTTATTATGGATTTTATAAGTTAATCACTCTAGTAGTATGTTTGATGTCCATAGGAGAATCCTTATGCCTGTCCATGACACTGAGAATTTGAACACTTATTTTAATATGCAGCCTTGAAAAACGGCACCAGTGCAATCGCTTTCGCACAGTCATGGGAATAGCCGCCGCCCAGGCTCTGCATCCGAGTTTCTATTTTTTCAGCTACGGGATATACTCTAGTATTTTATCTGATAAAAATCCAAGTCACTTTTAAATATGGCTCTATAAGCAGATTCCTATCAATATTTTATGAAATTTTAAACTATTTTTTAGCCAGTAGAATGTATTTGATAAAATCATCACTGTTGCCCCCACGCCCGGATAGCGCTTCATCGACAAAAGGATTGCACGCTTTGCCAGCGGATCGCCAATCTTGTAATAACAGAGTTTTTCCGTTTTCTCTGTGTATTTCAGCAGTGCATCCCTAAAAAAGATGATACCGGACTGTCCGCTCCGCGCCACATTATAGGCAGTCTGAAGCTGATCAAAATACATAATCACCTTCGGCTCGAAACCAGCGTGGGCGCAGATATCCATACTCCTTTTATAAGAATCCTGATTCTTTTTCAGCATCAGAAATGGTTCTTTCGAGACTTTGGAAAGGTCCACCGCACGCACCGCTTCATCCAGAAAACTCCGCTCCAGGATTGATTCCCTGGAGATCTGAAACTCTTTCAGCTTCTCATTCACAGCAAAGGAAGCAGGAACCGCCATAATCATATACTCATACCCCAGCGTCACACTCTCAAACATCTCCGGGTCGAGTGCCTCGACATCCATCGTGATATCAAACTGCCCGGTTCTAAGCCCCGCATCCATCCCTGAAATATCCGTCTCCGTCACGTTGATCCGGCACTTTGGATTCAGTCTGCAATAGCCCCGGATCACCTCCGGAAGAAAATACGCACAGAAATATCCGGAGCTTCCGATGTTAATCACACCGGAACGGATACCCGCCAGCTCTGCAAAATGCTGCTCCATCTCATTGCTGAGCTCGTATATCTTCCGCGTTTTTTCCAGATAATACTGCCCCGCCGGGGTCAGTGCCACCGGGTTCACATTCCGGTCAAAAAGCGAGATCCCATATAACTCTTTCTCAATCTTTTTAATCGCACCGCTGAGCGCCGGCTGGGAAATATAGAGTTTCTGGGCTGCTTTTGAAAAACTTCCTTCCTTCGCAATTTCCATCACGTATTCATACTCACGCTTACTGAACATACTCCCATCCCTCCATTGTATCTCTATGTACTCTATCAGCTACCCGCTTTATCCGGTTATATGTTTTAGTCTCTCTCCCGGAAAAAAAGTAAAAATATTTTTATCGCAATTATAACGGGTTCTTTTTATCACGTCAATTCTGTAATGTATACTATTTTTACACAATTTTCAGTCTCTAAACAACAATCCGAGCATTTTTCACTCTTGCTTTATGAGGCGTTCTTTCCTATAAAACAACGAAAAAGACGCTATGCTGAAGCCTCATTACTTCGTACACAGCGTCTTTTTATCCAGAATTTTATTAAAATCTAAAATTTGAATTATTCAGCCTGCTCAGACTCTTTCTTTGCGTTCAGGTACTCCTGGATGTTTGCCATAACCTCGTCTGCGTTCAGACCATGTACCATGCAGGCCTCCTCCAGAGACTCACCGATCGAAGACGGACAGCCAACACAGTGCATGCCTGCCTCCATCAGAACATATGCAATACCCATATCATACTGAAGCATCTCGCCCATCGTGGTTGCTTTTGTGATTTCCATGATAAATTTTCCTTTCTATTCATACTTGCAGTCTCTTACGCAGCTTTGCGGTTTTCACCGCCGCTGCAAAAACACCGCGATTATTCTTATGCTTTCTTATATTAACACGAATCGCGCGGTTTTACTATCTTTTTTTGTGAAACATAGAAAATGTTACGATTCACTGGAAAAATTTTTCTGAGCTGAAAATTTTGTACAATCCGGCAGCAGCATTGCTCTTCTCTTGCATCCTCTTCTTATTTCTCTTATAATTACCATGATTGTTCTATGTTTTCCTGTATTGAGAATACGATAGTCACTGGCTCCGTTTTTCTGCCTGTGTCGGAAAACATTTTGATTTTTATACATTAAGGAGTTTTATAAAATGGATCCCTTTTCCATGTTAGAATTACTATTATCCGAAAACCAGTTCGAACTTATTCTCCCGGAAACCGGCACTTCTGCTCCCGACACGATCCGCCTGGTTTACCTGATGAATGATGCAGTCGAAAGTTTCCTTCTCTTCCACAACGCCCGCCTGACCGGTACCTACGATCCGGCATACGAGGGCGAACTCGATGCCTCTTAACCCAGGATGAAAACGAACGCTACGCCCTGATCGTCCATCAGGGAGACTCGGTTGTCACACTCTTTTTCGAAGATCTGACTCTCGAAAATCACTACTATGACTACAGTCAGATCGGGCACTTCTGGATGAAAGGCTACGAATACCTCCGCCAGCTCGAATACCGCATCGCCATCCTGCGCGACAAACTCGACTATCTGGGGGAAAACTCCTGCAACGCAAACGAGCGGGAGCTTGCCTCCCTCGCGGAATTTCCTCCGCTAAACGTCTGCTGCTACCCGGCGGTCCCGGAAAAATACCGCGTCATCCGTGAAAATCCCTGGCATCTCTCCGAAGACGCTTCGCGCGTCTTCCAGTCCATCGCCGTCGAAGCCGGTGATCCAAAACTGCTACATCGCCTGAAAGACTATGAGCAGCACCCCACCAAGCGCCGCGCCCGTCAGATTGCCCGCCTCCTGCACCGGAACGCCCATGCCAAGACAGTCGATCTCCTGACCCGGAAGCTTCAAAAAGCCTCTTCCGCCTACCCGTCCCGCACCTTCGGAAAAGCCCAGCAGACCCGTCACCTGGCTCTCGAACTTCTTGCCAAAAAAAGACAGAAAGAGCTTGAAAAGCGCGGCATCCGCTCCGAACTGCTGCGTGAAGAACCCTTTACGACAGCGCAGGATTCGATTGAATTTAAGATGCATTTAATGATATGGGAGAAAGGGATTTTGAACCGTAAGGCGCGGATTGAGACTTGGGAAGATCAATAACATAATCTATTGCAACAGATCCTGCCGGTTGCAGTACTCTGTATGTAGCAGCTTATGTGACAGCTCCCCGCACGGTTCTCCCAGATACGTCTCATAAATTTTCTGGATCGCCGGGTTCTTGTGCGACTGTCTGACCGGAAGCTCTGCCTCTGCCTCATAGATGGCTTTCTTCCGCTTCTCCATGATCGACCATGTCTTAGGCGGATTTCCACCGCCGCCGATGCAGCCGCCCGGACATGCCATGATCTCGATAAACTGATAATCGGCGGTTCCGTTTTTTACCTTTTCCAGCAAAACTTTCGCATTTTTAATGCCATGTGCACCGCTACCTTGATGACTCTGCCGTTCAAATCAACCTGTGATTCCTTGATTCCCTCGAAGCCGCGGACCGGTGTATAGTCGAGATGTTCCATCTCTTTGCCGGTTAGCACCGCGTAGACGGTGCGGAGTGCCGCCTCCATGACACCGCCGGTTGCACCGAAAATAAGTCCCGCGCCGCTTCCTTCTCCAAACGGATCGTCAAACGGTGTATCCGGAAGCTCGGCAAAATCGATTCCACCGGCACGGATCAAGGCAGCCAGTTCCTGAACCGTGATGGAAATATCCACATCCTGGTAGCCGCTGTCCTTCATTTCCGGACGGGTACACTCAAATTTCTTTGCTGTACATGGCATAACCGAAACGCTGCAGATATCACCCGGATCGATTCCCTCGCGCTTTGCAAACCAGGTTTTAATCAGCGCGCCGAACATCTGCTGCGGAGATTTCGCCGTCGATAAATGCTTTGTATACTCCGGTGCATAGGTTTCACAATATTTGACCCACGCCGGACAGCAGGAGGTAATCATCGGCAGGGTACCGCCGTTCTGCAGGCGGTTCAAAAGCTCGGTTCCTTCCTCCATGATCGTCAGATCGGCAGAGAAATCGGAATCGAATACCTTGTAAAATCCCAGGCGCTTGAGAGCCGACACCAGACGTCCTGTGCTGACAACGCCCGGCTGTTCGCCCAGTGCCTCCGCCAGCGTAATGCGGACGGACGGAGCCACCTGAATAATCAGTTTTTTGCCTAATTCTTTCTGGCGATATAACCCGTAGGTATGATAATGAACCGTCAATGCGCCGGTCGGACACACCTGCACGCACTGGCCGCAGTTAATACAGTTGGTATCAGCCAGTTTTTCCCCATAGGCCGGGGCGATCAGCGTATGGAATCCACGGTTTTCCTTCGAAAGGACGTTGATTCCCTGAATCTCATTGCAGACCTCCATACAACGCCCGCACAGAATACATTTCTGCGGATTCCGCATGATGGCCGGAGAACTCCAGTCCTCCTTCTGATGGCGGAGCTGCTTGTCATAGCGGATATCGAGGTGCATTCCGACATCCTGCGCTACCTTCTGCAGATCGCATTTTCCGTCCTTCGGACATACGAGGCATTCCTGCGGATGTCTCGCAAAAATCAGTTCCAGAATATTTCTTCTCGCTTTCAGTACCTTCGGGGAGGCCGTCTGCACGACCATTCCCTCCGAAACCGGTGTGCTGCACGCCGTCGGAAGCAGTCTCTGTCCTTCTACCTCGACCACGCAGATGCGGCAGACCGCCTTGATGCTCAGATCCTCATGATAACAGAGAGTCGGAATGTGGATACAGGCTTTTTTCGCCGCCTGTAGGATCGTCGTTCCTTCCTCCACCTCTACCGGCTGCCCGTCGATTGTCAGATGTACCATCATGCTTCTCTTCCTCCTCTCCGCTCAAATCGTCCCGCGTAGGATGTTCCCCGGCTGCGGTGTCTCGCATACGCGTCATACGAATCATACATGACATCGCGTTCACCGACTGCTGCACGCCGTCTTCCCATCCGGCTGTTTCCATCGTTTCTATAATCTTCTTCTGCTTCATAAATTCCTTCCGCCACGGCTGCCTGAGCGCAGACCGGGCAGTAATCGCGGTCGATGTGCGCCAGATATTCCTTACGGAAGTTCTGGATGCTCGTCTGCACCGGAACAGCGGTCGAATGTCCCAGACCACACAGGGCAGTCAGGCGCATCGTCTCCGTCAGCTCATCGATTTTTTCCAGATCCGGCAGAGTCGCCAGCCCCCGGCTGATGCGGGTAACCAGATTGTAAAGCTGCTGGCCGCCCTCGCGGCACGGTGTACATTTTCCGCATGACTCGCCGCGGAAGAAGTCCAAATTGTTTCGCACAATATCTACAATACAGTTGCTGTCGTCGATGACCAGAATCGTACCGCAGCCAAGACGTCCGCCGGATGCCGAAACTGTATCAATATCCAGTGTCATATCGATCTGATCGGCATTGATGATCGCACCGGAGGTACCACCGGTCTGCACGCCCAGAAGCCCTTTTCCATCCGTGATGCCGCCGCACACTTCATAAATGATATCTTTGAGGTTCACGCCCATCGGAAATTCAAATACGCCCCTGCGGACTACATTTCCACAGACCGTAAAAAGCTTTGTGCCAGGGCTGTTCGCTGTGCCGATGCTGCGGTACCATTCCGCTCCGTTTAAGAGGATCGGTGCAATATTCGCCAGCGTCTCTACGTTATTTAACATGGTCGGTTTTCCAAAGAGTCCGTGAATGCTTGGAAACGGCGGACGGAAACGTGGCTCGCCTCGTTTTCCCTCAATGGACTCAAACAATGCCGTCTCCTCGCCGCAGACGTAAGCACCCGCACCGGAGCGGAACTTGATTTCAAAGTCAAAACCGCTCTCCATCATATTTTTTCCTAAAAATCCGCGTTTTTCCGCATCCTCCAGCGCATCTTTTAATACCGGGAACAAATATGTATACTCGGCTCTCAGATAAATATATCCGGTATGGGCGCCGACTGCTTTTCCAGCAATCGCCATGCCCTCGAAGACCGCACACGGGTCGGTCGAGAGAAGAATCCGGTCTTTATTCGTTCCCGGCTCTCCCTCATCGGCGTTACAGACGATGTATCTCGTTGGGTCAGATGCGTGGGCGGTAAACTCCATCTTGCGATAGGTCGGGAATCCCGCACCGCCGCGTCCACGAAGTCCGGAGGCGCGGATCACATCGATAATCGCTTCACTGTCCATCGAAAGTGCTTTTTTCAGCGCTTCAAATCCGCCGCGGTCCGCATACTCCTGTGAACTTCTCGGATTAATCTTGCCGCGGTTTTTCAGCAATACGTGCATTTCCTCCATACTATTCCACATCCTCCCGTATATATTGTTTGATAATATCCCGCACCGATTCCGGCGTCAGGTTGCCGTACACGTGCTCATTGATCATGATCGCCGGGGATATTTCACAGAGTCCCAGGCAGGGACAGTATTCCAGGGTGAACCTTCCGTCCTCGGTCGTCTCCCCGATGCTGATGCCGAGCTGATCCTCCAGCGCCTGAACGACTGCCTGCGCCCCATGTACGTGGCACGGCGCGCTCTTGCACATCCGGACAATGTAGCGCCCCCTCGGTTTTACCGACAGCATCGCATAAAAGGTGATGAAACTGTACACCTTGTTCATCGGAATATCCATCTCTCTGGCGATGACCGACGCCACTTCCTTGGAAAATGCCGACACAACCTTCTGCGCCCGGATGATCACCGTCATCAGCATATCCGGTCTGCCCTTATATTCCGCCGCAATCGCAGCCACCTGTACCAGCTTTGAAGCCGGTGTCTTATATACATAACTGTCCCTGTCCATCCTGCTCCCTCACTTTCAGTTTGTGTTTTTACAAACTTATTTTTTGTTTGTCTAACTGTCTGTTTGATTTTTTCTCAATTATAGGGATGCACTGACAAATTGTCAAGAAAAACTTACAGTCTGGTTTGTTAATTGACAAACAGTTTGGTTGAGAGTATGATGAAAGAAACAGGGTTGCTCTCATTTCCCGTTATCTTGCACCTGAATTTTTGATTTTTAAACAAAAAAGGGAGAACATTCTCTTATTTATGTTCCCTATCTACTAACTTTTTCTATAGAAACGGGATTGACGCAGCAAAATGAACGCGATAAAATTTTTTCAGGAACTTTGACAAAAGAAAGACAATCCCTGTGCATTTCATTTTCCGAATTATTTTAAGACGCAAAATTTTGCGATACACACTCGGGGCACAGAGCACCCCAAAGGAGGTATTCATGGAAATTTCCAACTACATGGACTTTCAGTTTCTCATCCGTTTTCTCGAAGGACTTCAAAAGTTTCTCGGAGATAACTGTGAGATCATCGTCCACGATTACCGCAAAGGCTACGATCACACGATCGTCTACGCATTCAACTCACAGCTAAGCGGGCGCGACGTCGGCGGTTCCCCGCGCGGCGGCATGATCACACAGCTCGGCAATGATATCGAGCCGCTCAAGCATTCGATCATTTCCCTCGATACCAGCCAGAAAGACCGGCTTTTTAAGTCCTGCACAACGCTCATCGAGGACGAACATCACAAAATTATCGGATCTGTCTGCTTAAATATGGATGTTCGCGATCTCTATCTGGCACAGAGCGCCCTGCAAAATCTGATCGGACGCCCAGGCACCATCGGCGTATCGGCAGCTGTGGGCGCACAGATCGACGGCATGTCTGGCTGCACACCATCCGGAATGGCTTCTGATGGCACCTTTTCCGGAACTGGCAGCACGGACGGCACGAATGGCGCAAATCAGGCAGCCATGTCTGACCGCGACTTTATTCTCAAAAAGAATGTCGATGATATTTTACAGCACTATATTTATCAGGCAGAGTCCATGATCGGAAAACCGATGATGCTGATGAACAAGGAAGAAAAAATTCGTGCACTCGACTATCTTGACCAGAAAGGCGTCTTCAAGATCACAAAAACCAGCCTGCTCCTGTGCGACGCGATGCAGATTTCCAAGTATACACTGTATAATTATCTGGAAGAAGCGCGGATTTCACGAAAGAGTGAAACGAATGAATAAGAATCATAAACTAATTCTTTCAACCTCTGTTTGCTTAACCTTTGATTCATTTTAAAATATAAAAGACCTGAAGAGCAGCCATTTACCGCACCTTTCAGGTCTTTTTATATTCATTTACCATATTTACATTATTTTCTCAATTTTTCTAGTATTCTTTCTATTATTGTTGCTTCTTACCTATTCTTTTTATCCTATAAACAGACACCACGCCGGAATCGTAATCATCGAAATCAGCGTCGTGAGCACTACCGTTTTCGCTGCAAACGGTGCATCGCTGTCATAGCGCGCCGCAAAGATCGCTGCAGTTGCACCGGCTGGCATTCCCGTCATGATGACTGCCACACCTGCTGCCACCGAATCCAATCCGGCCGCCAGGCTGATTCCATATGCCAGAAGCGGAAGAAGGAACAGACGGAGCACACTGAATTTGAGGGCCGTCGGATTAATAATCTCACGCAGTTTCACATCGGTCAGAATCGTACCGATAATAAACATCGTCAGCGCCGAGTTACAGTTTCCAATGTAGGTAACCGTCGATTTCAGCACGCCCGGAAGCTGCAGCTGTGTTGCCATCAGGAACATACCGATGTAGACACCGACCAGACACGGGTGCGTCAGGACATTTTTCAATACCTTTTTCCGGTCAGAACCGCCTCCAACAAAATAGGATGTACCCGCCGACCACATGACAACGCGCATCGGAATCAGAAAAATGGATGCGTAGAGAAGTCCCATACTTCCATATACGCCTTCCGCAACCGGATTTCCGAGGAATCCGCCGTTGGAAACGATCGTACAGTATTGAAGCACCTTCCGGTGCTGCTCTGAATATTCCTTAAACAGCACTTTGTTGAGGGCCACACAGACAAGCTGCAAGACAAATCCAACCGCCAACAGCAACCCGCACGTTTTAAAAATCGAAGCATCAAATGAAATCAGGCACGATTTCACAATATTGCAGGGAATCACGATATTCACGCAGAGATCCGTCAGACATTTTTCGCCTTCCTTGCTGATGATCCCGCGCCGTTTCAGTACCGCACCCGCCAGTATCATCAGGAATAAGGAACCCTGTAGGTTGCAAAGTTCGAGTAAATTCATATGGCTCTTCCTCCTTTTCCTACGACCTTCTTATGAGACGAACCAAAAAACTCCAGATCGGCAGTATGTACAGATACGACGCCACCACCACACTCGCAATCGGAGCACCGACGGCTGCCAGAGGAACGGCTCCGGCGATCGACCACGGAACCAGCGGTGCCAGCACAACCGCCGTATTTTCCAGATCGATTGCAAATCGTTTATTATCTGGATTTCCTTCCTTGCAGAGCTGATGGGTCAGCATGATCGAAAGCGTCTGGTTACAAGCGATCATGGAAGCAACTGCCGCCACCGCAAAGGTCGCACCAAACGGAGTAATTTTCCGGCTCAACGCCTCTATTTTCCCCTGAATCGGCTTCAAGAGCCCAGTTCCCTCGAAAATTCCTGCATAACAGGAGGACAGGCTCACAATCGCAGCCACCTTAATCATTGATTTCAGGCCGCCGCCGTTCATCATAGCATTGAGCGCCGGATCGCTTGCCTGATAACCGGTCAGGCACATCTGTAAAATTTCTTCGATTGTCCGCCCCTGCAGCACCACGCTCAGAAACGCCGCCAACACAATGCTGATCAGCATCGTTTTCTTGACCTCCACCCGGAACACAGACAGCACCAGGATAATCGCCGCCGGGATCACCGCGCTCCAATGAAGTACAAAACGATTGGAAAACAGCCCTTCCACATCCATCCGTCCGTTTCCGGCACTCATGGAACGTCCCACTATATAATAGAGAATACATGTAGCCACAAATGGCACCAGCGATGTCTTTATCATTTCGCGGATATTTTCATAAATATCCGTCTTCGTCAGCACACAGACAAGATTCGCGCTGGACGATACCGGTGAACAGCGGTCGCCAAAATAGATGCCAGAAAGAATCGCGCCGCCGATCCAGAACGGGTCAAGCTCCATCGCACGTCCCATCGCCATACAGATAACACCCATCGTCGCACCGGTTCCAAAGGAGGTTCCGGTCAGGATCGACACCATACAGTTAAGAAGGAACGCGATCACCAGAAATGCCGACGGCGACACCAGCTTCGACGACCAGCACACGATCACGGCGATCGTGCCGGACGCCCGCCACAGCGCTGTGATAAAGCCAATAAGTCCGAAAATCATCAGGATATTGCGGACGGTTTTAACGCCGGAAAGCGACATTTTTCCGAGTTCCGCGAGGCTGTGCTTCCGAATCAGGCCATACGCACAGAAAATCAGATAGCCCCCCGCCAACGCCCAAAGCACGGACGCGCCGGTAAATACGCAGCCTGCCAGCGCCGCGATAAATGCAAGTAATACAATTCCCTCCAGCATACTTCCTCTCTCTTTCCTACCAACCTGTTATTTTTCATCATAATCTTTTGTTTTTGATGTTTTTAGTATATTCCTGTTCTACCTT
Organism: Clostridium sp. AF29-8BH; assembly: GCF_003478145.1. Lineage (NCBI taxonomy): Bacteria > Bacillati > Bacillota > Clostridia > Eubacteriales > Clostridiaceae > Clostridium > Clostridium sp. AF29-8BH. Next base: position 81,872 of record NZ_QUEL01000011.1, read on the forward strand.
AATGTCCATCTGTTATTTTATGTATTAAATACAGCTAATTTTTGTATCTTACGTAAAAAATCCCTGCTTTTTCTCTATTCGTTTGTTTCTTGATCTAAAAAAGAAGACTTCCCAACATTTTATAATCGTCCAGCTTTCTTCTACTTTTTTCTATTTCTTCATATACTTTTCTAACATACCCTCCCCGGAGATCTGCCATGCGAAGATTTCATCCTTTGATTACCGGAACCCTGCTCCTGACGGCAGTCGGATTTTTCTGCCGGATTCTCGGCTTTTTCTACCGCATCTTTCTCTCCCGGACGATCGGCGCCGAAGGTCTGGGTTTATATCAGATGATTTTTCCCATACATGGCATCGCATTTGCTCTCTGCGCCGGTCCAATCCAGACTTCGCTCTCCCGCCTGACCGCCGCCTCCCCGGAAAAGGGACGCGCCTTTTTGCGGGTCAGCCTCGCACTCTCACTATCGATCGCCCTGCCGCTGACCTCTTTGATCTACACCTTCGCCGATTTTCTCGCCGCGCGCGTCCTTCTTGCGCCCGAATGTGCGCCGCTTCTGCCCGCACTCGCCCTCTCGATCCCCTTCTGCGCGATCCATGCCTGCTGCTGCGGGTATTATTACGGGCTCAAAAAAACGGCAGTCCCGGCGTTTTCACAGGTGTTCGAGCAGTGCATCCGCATTTTCTCCGTCCTGCTGATCGTCCATGTCTGCCGCACGAACAGGATTCCGATCACGGTGCTGCTGGCTGTCTGGGGGCTGTTGATCGGGGAAGCGGCTTCGGCGGTGTTCTGTCTGTTAGTTTATGGATGCTCGAAGTCCGTTGCCATACTGCCAAATGCAAACACACCTATTACTCCCCTGCTCCTCCCCCTCCTAACCATGGCACTCCCCCTCATGGCGAATCGCCTCACGCTCAGCTTTCTCCAGAGTCTCGAAGCCATCTTTGTACCGAACCAGCTTCTCCTCTCCGGGCTCTCGCGGGTTGAATCGGTCAGTATTTACGGAGTCCTCACAGGCATGGCACTCCCCTTTGTCCTCTTTCCATCCGCCATCACCAACTCCCTCGCCGTCGTCCTGCTCCCGGCA
>NZ_QUEL01000012.1:0-79909 GCF_003478145.1 Clostridium sp. AF29-8BH
GCCCAGCTGGACCCGCAGGACCGGTAGCGCCGGTCGCCCGGTCGGACCAGTCGGACCAGCCGGACCCGTAGCGCCGTCCAGTCCATCGAGTCCGGCAGCACCAGTGGGACCGACAGGTCCGATCGGTCCGGGGCAGCCGCGTGGTCCTATGGGACCGGGACGACAGCAGTTGTAGGGTTCAAAAGAACCGGGACAGCCGCGATCGCGTCCATAGCCTCCATAGCCGTTATTTTCATAGTCACTATCATCAAAATAGTAGGGATAATTACATGAATGGCGAAACATAAAAAACTCCTTTCCAGATTTAGGACATCCATCCTGATGTAGTATATGTGTGCGATGAAAGAGATGTGCATTAGTAGAAAAGGGCTGGGAAATGTGGAATATTATAAGTGTGGAAGACGGTAAGAATGAATGTAGGAAGTGTGGATGCCGCTGGATGGAACGACTCCCAGTCCGCCGCTCAGACCACTGCAGAGGTCGGAGAGAATGTCACAAGATAGGTAATCCGTTTGTTTTATGGTTTGAGGATATGGTTTGAAAGTATTCTTCATTTGTCAAAACCGCCGGAGAATCCGGGCGGATTTTTTTTGTTTCCTTATGATAATACAGTGCCTTATCATAGTTTCCCATCCGATCATAGCAGACGCAGAGCTGGATTAAAGGAATGAAATCATAGTAATCAGTTTCGATAAAGGCATTTGGATGATATTCTGGCCGGTCTTTTAGGGCAAGCTGGTACCAGAAAACAGCTTGAGAAATTTCTCCGAGGGAAAGTTTCAACCGTCCAATCTCACAGCAGGTTTTAGCACGTGGGCGGTCGTAGAGGAAACTCTGGAACAGAGAAAGCTGGCTGGCAGCCGTATTTCTGAGCATTTCATGGCAGCGCGCCAGAAGCAGACAGGCATCTATCTTATTTTCATACCATCCGGCCGGTTCGTTCAGGAAATGTTCCAGAACCGGGCGGGCTTTTTCGTATTGTTTGTGGTCGATGAGTTCGCGGGCGTAGTAGTATTGATGGCGCGGATCGAGCAGTTCGCCGTCTGCAAGCATTGTTTCATAGATTTTCAGGTTCCGGTCAGAATGGGTGAAAGCGGAAGCAGGCTTCCGGTGTTCGATCTGAATAGGAGAATAGAGAATTCTGCCGCGTGGCGCGATGGCTTCGTGGACGCGTCCTTTCCAGAGAAAATGCCGGTCCGTTCGCAGAATCCGTTCGCGATCGTAGGTAAATGCAGGTGTGCCGTCCGGCTGGAATCCAGCGATGTATTTCATCATGACAACGTCGGGCTGCGGGGATTTGCTTAAAGTTTCTTTCAACTTTAAAATCGCTGTAATCGATTCTGCGGGAACGACATCGTCGGCGTCGAGCCACATCCAGTATTCGGTTGTGACCTTTTCACAGATGAAATTGCGCGCGGCGGCGAAATCATCGTTCCACGGATAGTGATAAATATGTTTGGTGTATTGCCGGGCGATTTCTACAGTTCGATCGGTGGAACCGGTGTCGGCGACGAGGATTTCATCCGCAAATTGTATGGCAGATGCTAAAACACGCGTCAAAACGGCTTCTTCATTTTTGACGATCATACATAGGCTGAGGCGGATCATGGGATCTCCAAAATCAATATCAAATTGATATTAATATATGAAAGAAGTTTTTTGATGTGTACAGACATTATATATATAATTATATAAGGATAAACAGGAGAAAAGTAACGTACTTTTCTCCTGAAATGATGGCTGCAATTCACGCTGCGCTATTTAACAGCACTTGAAAAAAATATTATAGAGCTTCGAAAAAAGCATCGGTCAATTTCTGTATATTCAGATACGGGTTCTCATAATCAAAACTACGCATCCGTCCCTTGGCAGCCAGAACACCGAGCTGAATCGGCGCAGCGATATCCGAATTGAGCCGATCATCGAGCATACCGCTGATGAAACCGCCGGCAAAGGAATCACCGGCGCCGGTATCGTTGTTTAACTGGTACTGGTAGAGCTTTTTGTGGCGGACTGTGCGGATCTGACATACGCCGTCCTTAAAATGGATCAGCTCATGGCGGTCATCGTGCTTGACAATGAGGGTGCGGGTGGGATCCGGGTTGATCGCAGAAAAATACTCACAGAGGTTCGCGTAGAGCGGACGGGCGCTGCGGGCATTGAAGCCGAGGTTTTTCTTTTCGGATTTATTTAAGAAAACATAATCGGCATATGCGATCAGTGGCTGTAAGCGCTCACGGCGCAGCGATGTATACTCAAAACCAGGATCCATGCTGACTTTCATGGCAGGATTTAAATGTTTTGCCTGGATGACCGATTGCATGATTGCCTCGAATTGGTCGAAATCAGACAGGGATGACAGATGGATCCAGCGGGCCTGCGCGAGGTACTCCGCCAGTGTGGTTCCCGTCCGGGCTTCCTGTTCATGGATGCGGTCTAAGAGCGTGTTGTTGGCACACGGCGCGATCTTGATGCAATTGCGCGTGTGATTATAAAGGCGGACAATCGATTTGGCAATCGCTTTGGAATATGGATCGTCGAAGCGCTCGCGCGTGGTAAACAGCCAGTCACGGTTATCCAGGTGCGCCAGCTCGGCGTCAATGTCATTTGTCTTGCCGAAGCGCAGATCGAATGGACTGGGCGTGCCGCACACGCCGACGTAAGCGACCTGCAGGTTAGGGAGAATATGCTTTGCCACTTTCAGGGTGATGAAAGCAGAACCGCCGATCTGGGTTGTGTATTCCTTGCCTTTTATCGCCAGCTCCTGAATATCGTTTTCCACATCGGAAATCGGGTTGCTTAAGTTCTCGTCGCCTCCACCGGCGGATGTCTCCACCAGATCAAGCCCGGTGCAGTGAAACATATAGTCATAATTGATAGCGCCAATGCAAATAATATCTAAACCTGCCATGAGATTCTACCTCTTTTGTCCGTGTATTTTTTAGTATTTAAAATGAAGAGCGGTGCGGGATTTTTGCTTTTTCAGCAGGATCTCGCACCAGCACCATTTACAGAATATAACACGGTTTTTCGTTTGTCAAATAAAATGTAAAATTAGTGTAAAAAAGACGCGGAAAAGTGCCGAAAAGCCTTTATTTATAAGGAAAAACTACATTTTTTTATTAGAGAAAATAAAGAAAAAAGATGAGGAGAAAGAGTGGAAAATGAGAATGGGAAAATAGGGGAGATGGAGAAAAAGGGAATGGAAAAGTGCGGATGGACAGCGGGTGAAATGTTCAGTATAATTTGATGGAATAGAGATAGAATGGACAGGAAACGAAGGGAGGAGAGTGCGATAAAAGATCGAATCAAGGAAAAGCAGAATGAGAAATCAGAGGGGATGGAAAGAGCGGTTTTAACCCGCCTCCATCTCAGCGCCTCCGCCCTTAAATATATAGCACTCCTGGCGATGACGGCAGACCACATTGCGGTGATCTGCAGACCGGTTCCGGGATTCCGGACATTTGGGGATCTGGCGTTTCCATTGTTCGCCTTTTTATTAGTAGAAGGTTTTTTTCACACGCGGGATCGCAGATGTTATGGACGGAGGCTGCTTTTGGCGGCGGCTGTGTCGGAGATTCCGTATGATCTGGCATTTTCCGGACGGTGGATGGATGCACAGCACCAGAATGTCTGCCTGACCTTTTTTCTGGCGCTGGTTGCGATGGAGCTGTTAGAGCGGTATGGAAACGGTATCTGGGAGAAGCTGGTGCTGACGGCAGTGTTCTGCACGCTGACAGAAGCGGCGGGAGCAGACGGCGGCGCATGGGGGATGGGACTGGTGCTGGCATTTTATTTTTGTGTAATAGGAAATTCAGGCACTAACGTGCCAAGGCACATTTTTTTTTCATGAGAAAACGGCGGGGGTGTTTATGAAGATGATTGCCGCCGTCCTCATCGGCGCGTTCGCGTGGCAGGAACCCCTCTGGGTACTGGCGCTCACGGCTGTTTGCCTCCTGTTATATGACGGTTACAGAGGTCGGAGCAGATTCCGTTCGTTCTTTTACATCTATTATCCGGCGCATCTTCTGGTGCTGTATTTTTTGTCATAGAAAACCTTGTCCTATGACAAAAAAGCTCCGTGGGATGACTTTTAATTATGGGAATTTTTGACAATTTTCGGGCGTAAAACACGCCCTTTTTTTATTTCCAGACCGGGCAAAAAAACTTGACAATAAAGTTAGCATGTGCTAACCTTATGTATGAGTTAGGAATAACTAATGAAAATTAGTCTCATCTAATGAAAATTAGCTATGTCTAATAATTGTTAGCAGAAACTAATGAGAATTAGCGTACGCGAATCAATTAGATTAGTAGCAGATGAAAAGAGCCGTTTCCGCTAAGTGAGACATCATGACGGGCAGAATGCGGAAACACAGAGGAAGGAGAATCGTATGCAGGGAGCAATGCCGATTTCGATGGCAACCGTTGGAACCGCCTATACGATCAAAAAGATCAGCGGAAACACAGAGGTTCGTTCTCATTTAAAATCCATGGGATTTAACGAGGGAACCGAAGTAAAATTGATAACCCAGCTGGACGGAGACGTGATTATTCACGTAAAGGAGTCCAGAGTGGCTATAAATAAGGATCAGGCAAGACACATTCTGGTCTAAGGCAAGGGAATGGGGATATTCCGGAGCAGGTTGTATGGTACAAAAGCAGACGGAATCCCGAGTGAAAAATTGGAATGGTTAGGAGGAACAGAGAATGACGCTTAAAGATGCACAGGTTGGATCTACCGTCAAAGTTGTCAAGATTCATGGCGAAGGCGCATACAAACGCCGCATCATGGATATGGGCATCACGAAGGGAAGCGAGATTTTTATTCGAAAAGTAGCTCCGCTGGGCGATCCGGTAGAGGTTACGATTCGTGGATATGAGCTTTCACTTCGTAAAGCCGATGCTGAGTGCGTAGATGTTCAGACAGTTTAATAAGTTTGATTAAAAAAGCAGGAGGATGAAAAATGGCAATTCATATTGCTTTGGCGGGTAACCCGAACTGCGGTAAAACAACCATGTTTAACGCACTGACGGGTGCAAACCAGTATGTAGGTAACTGGCCGGGTGTTACAGTTGAGAAGAAAACCGGTAAATTAAAAGATGCTTCGGGAGAGAGGTAAATGTAACGGACCTTCCGGGAGTTTATTCCCTTTCTCCGTATACACTGGAGGAAGTTGTAACCCGTGATTTTATCTTAAAAGAGAATCCGGATGTCATCGTAGACTTAGTCGATGCAACCAACATTGAGCGTAACCTGTATCTGACCACACAGCTGATCGAGACAGGTATTCCGGTTGTTATCGCTTTAAATATGTGCGATCTTCTGAAGAAGAACGGCATCAACATTGATGTAAAGGCACTGTCCAAGAAACTTGGCTGCCCGATCATTGAGACTTCCGCGCTGAAGAAAACCGGTCTGAAGGAAGTCATTGCAGAGGCAATCAAAGTTGCAAAGAGCCATGCAGCAGGCACTGTAAGTGCTATTTTCGAGAGCAGCGTAGAGGATAAAGTAAGCGCAATCGAGGCAGAGCTTCCGTCCAGCATTCCGGAAGCAGAGAAGAGATGGTACGCAATTAAAATTCTTGAGAACGACAGCAAGGTTGCAGAGCAGCTTGGTCTTAGTGCAGACAACCGTTTCTCCCGTTACACCAAGGAGCTGGAGAAAGAGTTTGATGATGACGCTGAGTCCGTTATCACTGACCAGAGATATGTATACATTCAGAAGGTTATCGAGGAGACCGTAAAGAAACCGGCTCAGAAAATGAGTCTTTCTGATAAGATCGATAGCATCGTAACCAACCGTTTACTTGGTATTCCGATCTTTGTTCTTGTTATGTGGGCGGTTTACTATGTATCCGTTACTACCGTGGGTACATTCGTAACAGACTGGACCAATGATACATTTGTTGGTGCAATTCAGGGCTGGGCTGGCGATGCGCTGGCAGCAGCAGGCGCTTCCGACCTGATTGTAAGCCTTGTAGTGGATGGTATCATCGGCGGTGTTGGCGCCGTTCTTGGTTTCGTTCCGCAGATGGCTATCCTGTTCCTGTTCCTTTCCATTCTGGAAGATTGTGGCTACATGGTACGTATCGCATTCGTTATGGACCGTGTATTCCGTCACTTCGGACTGTCCGGTAAGAGCTTTATCCCGCTGCTGATTTCTTCTGGCTGCGGCGTTCCTGGTATCATGGCTTCCAAGACCATCGAGCAGGACAACGACAGACGTCTTACCATCATGACGGCAACTTTCGTTCCGTGTGGTGCGAAGCTGCCGGTTATCGCTCTGATGGGCGGTGTTATGGCTGGTTATATGAGCGGCGATATGGATCTGGCTACTATGATGGCTCCGATCATGTACTTTGTAGGTATCGCTGCGGTTCTTGTATCCGCTATCATGTTAAAGAAGACAAAACCGTTCTCCGGCAAACCAGCTCCGTTCGTTATGGAGCTTCCGGCGTACCACATTCCGTCCGCTAAGACCGTTCTCCTTCATGTTTGGGAGCGTCTGAAGGGATTCATCATCAAGGCTGGTACAATCCTGTTCCTGGCTTGCGTTGTTATGTGGTTCCTGTCCTCCTTCGGATTTGTAGACGGTGGATTTGGTCTGGTAGAAGAATCTGCAGATTCTATCCTGGCTATGCTGGGTGGTGCTATCGCAATCCTGTTCCGTCCGCTTGGTTTCGGCGAGTGGCAGCCGGTTGCAGCTTCCATCACTGGTTTCACAGCAAAAGAGGCTATCGTTTCCACCATGGGTGTTCTGGCGAATGTATCCGAGGATCTGTCTGAGGAGACCGATGTCGTAGCAGCAGCTATCCAGACATGGTTCCCGACAACCATCGCAGCCTTTACATTCCTGCTGTTCAACCTGCTTGACTCTCCGTGTCTGGCAGCTATCGCAACGATGGCACAGCAGCTCCAGTCCAGAAAATGGTTCTGGTTCGCTATCCTGTATCAGAATCTCTTCGCTTACGCTGTATCCCTGATTGTATATCAGTTAGGTGGTCTGGTACTTGGCGCAGTTGCATTCAACGTATGGACTATCGTGGCAGCAGTCCTTTTGGTATTCATGCTCTTCATGCTGTTCCGTCCGGATCCATACAAGGATCAGAAGAGCTACACAAGAAGCTCTGTAGAGGCAGCTTCATAAGTTAGTTTCTAAATGAAAAATAAAACAGGTTCTGCCGTCCGGCCGGTGGTTTTGCGTTTCCGCTGACCGGGCATCGGCAGGTGCCTGTAATCATAAGTGATAAAATCAATCCTTTATAAGGCTGCCTCGGATAGCAGAATGAAAGTCTGCTGTTTGGAGGCAGTTTTATTCGATTTCAAAAAAGAAAAGGAGAAAGCATAGATGGGGGATTCATCCGGATCCATGTTTTATGGTGTGATTGGTTTTCTGGTAGTTTATTTTGTAGGATATTTTATCTGTCGTGTGTATGATAAAATAAAAAAGATACTCCGAAGCCATTCATCGAAAAGTCAGAGAAGAGAGGACGATAACGTATGAGACCGATTGATATTGGAATTTTAATTGTAGTAGCGATTTTGCTTTTGCTGGCATTACGTTCGGCGATCCGTCATTACACGGGAAAGGGCGGCGGATGCTGCGGATGCTCCGGTGGAAGCTGCGGTTCCTGCGGCAGCGATGGGAATGCTGGTGCGCGCGGCGAAGATCTTTCCAAGAAAGCGGTTACAGCGGGTACCCCGTCCAAGATCATGCGGATCGAGGGTATGCACTGTGCAAACTGCAAGAAATCCGTTGAAAAAGCCCTGACCGCCCAGAACGGCGTCATCCGTGCAGATGCGGACGTAGACAGAGGCATTGCCCGCGTGTTCTATGAGAATGGCGTGGACGATGCGAAGCTGCAGGAAGCGGTTGAAAAAGAGGGATTTGTGGTTAAGAATATTGAGACGGTTGTTTAAGAGAAAAGTGTGATCCTGTTCTGGTGTTACTGTTCACGCAAACGTGCCCAGTAACGGAATTTGCCGTGGCTTCGCATTTAAATACGGCAAATTCCTGCTGCCACCACGTTTTCTTACGGCACTTTCGGTTCCAAAAGTGCCTACCCGTGTACAATAACACTGCACTGATACTTTCCCTGATAAAAGCGGTAACCGCCGCCCAGATTATAAACCTCATATCCCATCCGGTCATACCAGCCGCACACCAGAAGGCTTTCACTCCCCCGCGCACAGTAAAACAGAAGCGGACGTTCACCTGTAAGTGTCTGCCGGTTATCCTGAAGCCATAAAAATGGAATATTTTCCGCCTCGCAGAGGTGAGACACATTATATTCTTCCGGCGTCCGAAGGTCAATCAGCCGTCCCGTGTACCCTTGCTCCAGCCACGCGTCCAGATACCGCACCGGTATGGTCTGATACATCCGTCATCCCTCCTCATTTTATACAAAAACGGTTTCTGACAGAACCCGATTTCTTTTTTACCTCTATGTAATATTAATATATGCTTTGTCCGGCGGACAGGTGTCAGAGGAGATGCGGCAGCCTCTTCCATTGGCACGAAAGTACAAAAGACGAACAAATGCCGGGAAACGGTGGATATTCCGCATTCCCGGCATTCACTATTTTTTCTCTTATCTGCCTGTCTCATCAGTCACAATCGCTGTAATCATCCTCTGTCTTGTCCTGATACTGGTTTTTAGAGCTATTTCTGGAACGGTTCTGGCTCTGGTTCTGCATGCGGTTCTGGCTCTGGTTGGAACCATAATTAGAGCTGTTCTTGGATGCATTTTTGGTGCTGTTTTTCTCGGCACTGTTATCATAGTTGCTGTAACTGTTTTTGCTTGACATAAGTCATTCCTCCTAAATTCCTGCCCTGTCAGGTTTTCTACGTGTCGGTTCCGGCTTCCTGTGAACAGCCGCTTAACCGTCACTTTCTTGTTACAGGTCTTAGTATGGAATTTTACTGCGAAAGTATGCAGGGTAATTCTTACTTTTTATGCCAGTAATATTTTTTTGTTTCATCGGACGCAATTTCCTATGAAATCAAAAAACATCTGCATCCAACCCTTTTTTCATGAAAAGGTTCAATGCAGATGTTTCGTAAATTCATTCTTAACCCAGCACGTTCACAATCTTAACCGGTGTGCGGTAGTTCCATGGGGAAGTCTTGATGCCGGTCCTTTCAGTTGAAGCATGTACCACTTTGCCGTCGCCGATATACATCGCTACATGGTTGATACCTCTTCCGCTTCCGTAGAAAATCAGGTCACCCGGCTGCATCTGGTCAGCGCTGATTGCTGTACCCTGCTTGGACTGGGAAGTTGAAGAACGGTTCAGGCTCACACCGGCACCGTGCTGCATCACATATTTCGTAAAACCAGAACAGTCAACCCCTGTGTGCGGGTCGCTGCCGCCAAATTTATAACGTCCACCTACAAACTGCAGTGCATAATTGACTAACTGCTCTCTGGTCGAGAGATTGCTCTGCTCTGCGACAAATGCATCTGCGACTGCAGCTGCTTCCTCTGCCTTGCTGAGCATAACGCTACTCTGAACCTTCAAATAGCCTTCCATCTCACCGGCCGCTACCTTGATCCAGCTGTCATCTGCCTTTCCAACTACGTCATAGGACTCGCCCTTTTCAGCCATCGCTACTACTTCTGAGTTTTCATCCTCATCCGCATAGATCGAAAGGTCTGCTGCCACGGTTGCCACCATGTCGCTCTCATAACCTGTAGACGGCCCCGCAAAAGCTGCCTGCGCGCTACCAATGGTCAGCATTGAGCACACGCATACCATACTGAAAAGTTTCTTTGTTCTATTTAAATTCATGCTTCAAAACTCCTTAATTAGATTTCGTGATTCCCGCAGATATTGCTGAAACAAAAGAATCGAGTCCCAATCGCTGTGGTGTTATCTATCGTTCGAAATGTTACATAATTATTAAATCTTGTTACATTGTTATTATATTTTCTTTTCTTTTCGTTGTCAAGGAAATGACGGATCTTTTATATTTATTTAAGATTTTAATTTCGGACAAAAAAACGCAAAAACACAGGGAATTTCAACCATATTGGGACAAAATATTTTTGCCCCAGGCTGCCGAAATTCCCTGTATTTTCAAGTGTTTTTTATATCATCTCATATATAATGCAAATCACGATTCTGAAACATATTTCATAATTCTAAGATTCTGTCTCTGGCAAAATTTTATTTTCATTTTTCACCAGCCGTGTCCAGCGTAAACCAGAACTCCACACCGTTCTCATGGTTCTTCACACCGCACGCCTTATGGTGCATCTCCATGATCGCCTTGACGATCGAAAGCCCGATGCCGCTGCCGCCATATTCCCGCGTTCTCGCTTTATCTACCTTGTAAAACTTCGTCCAAAGGTTCGGAAGCGCTTCGTCCGGGATCGGATTTCCCGTGTTAAATACTTCCACGCAAACCTCTTTTCCATCGCGCCGGTGGTCAATCCGAATCTGAATCTTCTTCTCCCTGCCACCCACATGATGAATCGCGTTCGTCAGGTAATTGGTGATGACTTCCTCTATTTTAAATTCATCGCCCATGACGTAGACTGGTTCCTTCCCGTCAAAATCCACAGTCAGCTCATTCTGCTTAAGCAGCACACCGGAAGAAGAAATCACACTGGCAATCAGCTCCGTCAGGTCAAACCGCTCCACAGACAGCCGTTCTCCCCCAAATTCCAGCGCCGTCAAGGTCAGAAGTTGGCGCACCATCCGATTCATTTTCCAGCCTCGTCCATGATAACGCCGCAGTAATAATCGCGGTTCTCCTTGTCCTCCGCCATGCCCTCGACGAGTCCTTCCGCATAGCCCTGAATCAGCGCGATCGGCGTCTTTAACTCATGCGACACATTCGCAATGAACTCCTTCCGCATCTCATCGATCTGCACTTTCTCGTCAATATCCTTTTTAAGCTGTGCATTCGCCTCTTTCAGTTCCCCGATCGTTGTCTTGAGGCGCTCCGAAAGCACATTCATGCTGTTTCCAAGCGTATCAATTTCCTCCGTCGAGCGGCGGCTTGTCTCATAGCGGGCATCAAAATCCAGGTTCGACATCTTTTCCGACAGCTCCGACAGCCGTTTGATCGGCATTGTAATGTGCCGGGTAATAAAATAAATCAGAATACTTCCCGCCAGAATTACCACGATTCCAACAAACATCAGAAACCGGTTTGAGATAGCCGCACTCTCATGGATGCTCTCCATCGGCATCGTCATGATGAAAATGGTCGCATTATCCGAGAAAAATCCCCAGCTTTCCAGATAAAACGTCTTGCTGAGCGGGTCAAACGTCTTCTGAATCATGTAGTTGTCATATTCCCGCAATACATCCCGCTTCGCCCCCGCATGGCCGACGATATAGCGCCGCACCCGGTCACGCATGACTTCCACATCCCGCGCCGAGGAGACGAGTGTCTGGTCACTCTCGCTGTCATATAAAAGCAGGGAAATATTCGACCGGTCACGCAGCTCGCGGATCACATTTGCCAGCCGGACACCGCCGCTCGAAGCTTCCTCCCCATCCAGTGCATCCGCCGATGCATCCTCCGAATCATCCTCCAGCACCACCGTGTCACCTTCCGCATATTCCCCCAGCGCATCCTGTGTCTCATCGCCAGCCCTATCACCGGTTCCATTTTTACCAGACTGAGCCGAACCGTCATCCGCACTGTACATATCAGAACTTCCATCTTTCGACTTCTGGTACTCTTTCCAGCCCGAATTCAGCTCCGCCTGTGCGTCCTCCAGCGAACTCTCGCCATTCCGGACCTCATCCTGGATAATCGCGTCAATCGCCCGATATCCCTTTTCCAGCGTATGAATCTTATAATTCTGGTAATATCCGGACAGAAACCAGTTATTGATACACCAGATAAGCGCGATTGCAACCGTCATCAACCCGGCAAATATGATTGTAAATTTCCATCGGACCGAACGTTTCATTCGCTTACCTCAAATTTGTAGCCCATGCCCCAGATCGTCTTGATGTACTCGCCTTTCTCGCCCAGCTTACTCCGAAGCTTCTTCACATGCGTATCGATCGTCCGCGCATCGCCGAAATAATCATAATTCCATACATTATTCAGAATTTTTTCTCTCGAAAGCGCAATTCCCTGATTCTCCGCAAAATACGTCATCAGCTCAAATTCCTTGTAGCTTAAATCCACCGGTTTTCCATCCACGCTGACCTGATGTGCCGTCTTATCAATGTGGATGCCGCCCACATCGATCACATCCTGGCTGCCGCCGTTGCTGCGGCGCAGGATCGCCTCCACACGTGCGACCAGGATCTTCGGACTGAACGGTTTGGAAATATACTCATCCACGCCCAGATTAAAGCCCTGCAGCTCGTCGCTCTCCTCGCCTCTCGCCGTCAGCATGATGATCGCACCTGCGAATACTTGCGGATCGTCTTCACAACCTCCCAGCCGTCCATCTTCGGCATCATCACATCCAGAAGAATCAGCGCAATGTCCTTCTGCTGGAAAAACAGATCCACCGCCTCCTCGCCGTCCCCGGCTTCCAGCACCTGATACCCTTTAATCGAAAGGAAGTCCTTCACCAGCTTCCGCATCCTCGCCTCATCGTCCACGACCAGTATTTTAATCTTATCCATAAAATCTTCACCTCATTTATTTTACTCTGCCGTGTATGACAGAACCTTTTTCCACGCTGTCATATCCTGATTACATTCTCAATCTGTCTGTATTTTAGCAGATTCGGGTGGGAGATTCCATAGGTTCACAAAAGATTCATAGTTTCTACCACATATAGAAAAGAGAGTCCTTTTCCATCCTCCTGGGTTCCCCAATGCAAGCAATTTATATATTCAGTTGCCAAGGACAAATGGAACTTTTTCATCTCACACGCAAAACAGGACTGTCCGACAAAATCCAGTATTTCCCTGCATTTCTCATCCAGCCCTGTTTGCTTTCTATTTCACAGTCTTTCCAGGCTGTTCCATATCTTACATTTTATTCTTCGGTTTTCTCCGCCTCTTCGCTCTCAACCACGCCAATCGAAAGATCCTGCAGCTGTTTCGGATCAACCTGAGACGGTGCTTCCATCATCAGGCAGGAAGCATCTTTTACCTTCGGGAATGCGATGACGTCGCGGATGCTGTCTGCACCGACCATCAGCATAACCATACGGTCCATACCGTAAGCCAGACCAGCGTGCGGCGGTACTCCGTATTTAAATGCGTCTAACAGGAAGCCGAACTGCTCCTGTGCTTTCTCCTTCGTGAATCCAAGAACCTCAAACATCTTCTCCTGGATGTCTGCCTGATGGATACGGACAGAACCGCCGCCCATCTCGGTACCGTTCAGGACGATATCGTATGCTTTTGCACGTACCTTGCCCGGATCGGTATCGATCAGCGGAAGATCCTCTTCCATCGGCATGGTAAATGGATGGTGCATAGCTACGTAGCGATCCTCTTCCTCTGAATATTCAAGCAGCGGGAACTCGGTTACCCACAAGAACTTGAAATCATCCTTCTTTAAGAGGTCAAGCTGTCTAGCGATCTCCAGACGTAAGTTTCCAAGTACATCAAATACAACTTTATCCTTGTCAGCTGCGAACAGAAGCAGATCACCCGGCTTACCGCCCATAGCAGCCACCAGTGCATCCAGCTCTTCCGGCTTCATGAACTTGGAGAAGGAGCACTTGTAGGTACCGTCCTCATGGATTGCCAGATATGCAAGACCTTTTGCACCAAAGCCTTTTGCATACTCAACCAGCGCATCGATCTTCTTTCTCGGCATAGCGCCCTGTCCTTCTGCGTTGATACCGCGGACAGAGCCGCCATTTTCCAGTGCGCTCTTAAATACAACAAACTCGCAGTCTTTTACTACATCCGATACGTTTTTCAACTCCATGCCGAAACGCAGATCCGGCTTATCGGAACCGAAACGATCCATTGCCTCGCGCCAGGTCATACGCTGGATCGGAAGCTGCAGATCGTAATTGCAGATCTCCTTGAAGAGCTTCTTTAACAGACGCTCATTGACATCCAGAACGTCCTCAACGTCAACGAAGGAAAGCTCCATATCGATCTGGGTAAACTCAGGCTGACGATCGGCTCTTAAGTCCTCGTCACGATAGCAGCGTGCCAGCTGGAAGTAGCGGTCATATCCAGAACACATCAGAAGCTGTTTTAACAGCTGCGGAGACTGCGGCAGTGCATAGAAGCTGCCCGGATGTACACGGCTCGGTACCAGGTAGTCTCTCGCGCCCTCCGGAGTACTTTTAATCAGAGTCGGAGTCTCAATCTCAAGGAAGCCTTCCTCTGCTAAGAATGCACGGGTCAGGATAGCCACGCGGCTTCTTGTCATCAGGTTTCTCTGGATATCCGGACGTCTCAGATCCAGGTAACGGTATTTCAGGCGAAGATCCTCTTTGGTTTTGGAGTTCTCCTCGATCGGGAACGGCGGTGTCTCAGACTCTGCCAGAATGCGGAGGTAATCCGCGCGGATCTCAATCGCACCTGTCTTTAAGTTTTCATTTACTGCACCGGAACGTGCCTCTACGCGTCCGGTTACAGCGATAACGAACTCGCTTCTCAGCTTTTCTGCCTTTGCAAAGCTCTCAGCGCCGCAGTCAGCTTCCTCGAAGATCAGCTGCAGGATACCAGAACGATCCCGCAGATCCACGAAAATAATGCCGCCTTTATTTCTGCTCTTCTGAACCCAGCCCATAACGGTTACTTTCTCACCGATATTGGCAGTTCCCAGCTCGGTACAGCGATGGGAACGTTTCAGTCCTGCCATAGATTCTGCCATGATAGTATTTCCTCCGTTTATTATAGTTTTATCTGAAAAATTCAAAAACTGAATCACTTCAAACTGTCTTTGTAAAATTCCACGATCTCCTCGTAGCCGTCCTTCGCCAGCTGCTCCTTCTGGAATTTCTTGTTCTTGTTCATCTGTGCGACTGCCACGCGGGTGCCGTTAGCGCGCTCTTCCTGTGCTTTCTTTAAGACGGCACGGAACTGCTCGCCGCTTAAACCTTTCTCATACAGGAATGCTTTCTTGCCGGCTGCCTCCGGTACTTTGAAACCGGAATCCATCAGGATCGTGATGATACGCTCAAAACCGATGGAAAATCCGCACGCCGGTGTATCGACGCCGGTAAATTTGCCGATCAGCTTGTCGTAACGTCCGCCGCCTGCAACGGAGCCGCCGAAGCCTTCCATGGAAACCTCAAAAATCGTTCCGGTATAGTAGCCCATGCCGCGCACCAGCGTCGGGTCAAATTCAAGACCAAACTCAATGTCTGCGACAGCTTTAACTGTCTCCATGATCGCAGCCAGATTCTCTGCCTTTGCCGGATCCATCACGCCAGAAAGCTTCTCACCCAGCGCGCGGACGCCTGCCGCATCGTTCTGAATCTCTGCCAGAAGTCCGGTGTATTTCTCAACCGCCTCTGGCGCATAACCTTCTGCAAGCAGCTCTTCGCGGACACCGTCCAGACCGATCTTATCCATCTTATCGAGAATGATAAATACCTTATCGGTCTCATTTTCCGGAAATCCGCTGTAATCTGCCATACCCTTTAAAATCGCACGGTCGTTCACGCGGACGGTGTATGCCTTGTCCGGGCAGATGCGCTTCAGCGCCTTGGTAAGCGCCAGAATCTCCTCGATCTCAGCCAGGTTTGTCGCATCACCTAAAATATCGATATCACACTGTACAAACTGACGGAAACGCCCCTTCTGCGGACGATCGGCACGCCATACGCTTCCGACCTGCAGCGCCTTGAACGGCGCTGATAAATTAGCAGAATTGTTTGCATAATAACGGCTGAGCGGCAGAGTTAAGTCATAGCGGAGACCACCGTCTACGACATCTGCCTCTGTCTGTGCTGCCTCGACGTTCAGCTTCTCGCCTCTCTTTAAAATCTTGAAGATCAGCTTCTCATTGTCGCCGCCCTGCTTGCTGGTCAGGTTCTCAATGTGCTCCACGCACGGAGTCTCGATCGCTGAGAAGCCGTATCCGCGGTAGGTATCTTTGATGATATTCAGCACATAATCCCGGATCTCCATCTCGCCCGGAAGAATGTCCTTCATGCCTGTAACTGGTTTTTTCTTTAAAGCCATGTGTCAAACTCCTTCTATGTCTTTCTGCGACCATATTTCCCGCGCAAAGAAAACTTCACTTTTCCATGCTGGAAACTGGATTTTTATGTTTCTCTGTTACAAAGTGTTTTTCTGCATCTGACACCCTGTATCTGTGAATTTTTCGTTTTTACTCTCTTCGTCCAAGCAGCTTCTCTTTCCGCCCGATCATCTCATCGATCCGGTCGATATACTGCTCAACTTCCTTGACGTTCTCCGCCCTCTCAATCCGGTTTTCTGCCGGGAAATAAACCTTGGTAGTCGTTCCCGCACCGCAGGCGGCGATCGTCTGTTTTTCTTCCATAATCAATATATTATAGAGACATTCCTTGCCCGGAACCGCATAACCGACATTTTCAAAATTGCCCGCCATATTTTTCTGGCGGTAGAGATAGTACGGTTTCAGTCCCATCTCCTCGGCATACTGCGCGGTCAGGTCAATCATCTCCTGTGTATTGACAATCTTCAGATTTCCGTAGCGCTCCTTATAGATATTCAGGCGCGCCGCGCGCTTGATCGCCAGCGAATGCACCGTCACGCTGTCCGGTCTGAGTGCCTTGATCTCCTCCATTGTCTGGCGGACATCGTCGATCGTCTCCTCCGGCAGACCCACGATCAGATCCATATTGATATTGTCAAACCCCAACTCCCGCGCCAGCAGGAATTTTTCCTTCACATCCTCCACCGTATGACGGCGTCCGATGAGGTCAAGCGTCGCCTGCTTCATCGTCTGCGGATTGATGGAAATACGGGAAATGCCGTGATTCCGGAGCACCTGCAGCTTTTCGCGCGTGATGCTGTCCGGACGTCCCGACTCAACGGTAAATTCAACTGCCTGTTCCACCGGGAATAATTCTTCCACCTTTGTCAGGATCTCATCCAGATCCTGCGGATTTAACGAGGTCGGTGTGCCGCCTCCAAAATAGATGGTCGAAAGCGGGCGATCCTTCATCTGCTCCGCCACATATTCCATTTCCTTAAAAAGCGCCTCTTTGTAGAGGTCCATCCGTTTTTCCCATTTCACAATCGGAAACGACGTAAACGAACAGTACAGGCAGGTTGTCGGACAGAACGGGATTCCCACATACAGGCTGTACCCATTCTCATAATCGATCGTGGACAGCAGGCGTCTCTCGCGCTCCGCCACGTCGATGCTCAGATCGATCTTTTCCTTGCTGGTGAAATACGTCTCGCGCATATAGGTCTCGATCTGCTCGTCCGTCCAGCCATCATACAGCTTCGTGAGCGCAATCTTCGTCGGACGGATGCCGGTAAGCGTCCCCCACGGAAGCTCTCTGCCGGTCTGGGCACTCAAAAGACGGTATAACGTCTGTTTGATCTCATTTTTCGTCTCAAAACGGTTGGAAAAATCCGGATAAATCAAAGCAAAGTGAACAGCTTCTTTCTTCACCGGCGTCACATCCAGTGAAAACGAGTTTCCGTCCCGGACTCCCCGTACAATCAGCTCCACCTCCCCGGCTTCCTCTTCCTTGTGCGTAAATGTCTCGCCCGGATAAAATGCCATCAGGAGCTCACGGATATCCTGTTCAAAGGACGCGTCATTTAACAAAATCGCTATCATGCTTCGCGCCCCCTGTATCCCGCCAGCGGATTGTACTGTTTTTCGTCGGCGATCGTCGTATATCCCATGTGTCCCGGATATACATTCGTATCATCCGGCAGGTTCAGAAGGATATCTGCCACCGAATGAATCATCTGACGTCCGCTTCCAGTCGGGAAATCGATGCGTCCGTAAGAACCTTCAAATAAGGTATCTCCCGAAAACAGCACCTTCTCTGATTTTACATAATAACAACAGGAACCTTCTGTATGTCCCGGTGTATGAAGCATCTGGAACGTGTAGCCCGCTGCCTCGAACGTCTCTCCATCCTTCAAAAGCATATCCGCTTTCAGATGCAGACCGCCGCCCTGAAACTGGACGGACAGGTTCTTATCCGGATCCGCCAAGACCGCCTGCTCCTGCTCACAGGCATAGACCGGCACGCCCAGATCCCGTCTCAGCTCTTCCATCGCCGTCACATGGTCAAAATGTCCATGAGTCAGCAGAATCGCCTTTGCCTTCGCTCCGGTCTGCGCCAGTGCATCCTCGATCCGCGCCGCCTCATCGCCCGGATCGACAATCACAGCTTCTTTCGTCTCCGGATGCACCGCAATATAACAGTTCGTCTGGACCATTCCCACGATCAGCCGTTTTATCTCCATCTTTTCCTCCTAATAATATGTGAAACTTTCACAGGGTGTAAGTACCTGTGAAATATAGAGAGAACCGCTTATCCGGCAGTTCTCTCTATATCTAATACTCCTTCAATCTGTCTGAGTTTATCAGATAATTTATTTAATTCCTCAATTCCGTGGATATCGAACGTCATGACGATCGTCGCCTTGCCCTGCTTGCTTGTCCGCACATTCATCGAGGTAATGTCGATCTGGCGCTCGGTAAATACCTTGGAAATATCCACAAACATGCCGATGCGGTTGTTCGCATAGATCTTGATTTCGGTGGAGTATTTTTCCGTGCCCGTCTGTGCTTCCGGCTGCTGCCACTCGGCTTCAATCAAGCGCTCACGCTCTTCCTGCGGCAGATTCATCACATTGATGCAGTCCGTCCGGTGGATCGAGATACCGCGTCCCCTTGTGACAAATCCGACGATCTCATCGCCCGGAACCGGGCTGCAGCACTTCGAAAAACGAACCGCCAGATCGTGGATTCCCTTGACAACGATACCGCTCTTCGACTTCCCGGCTGCGATCACCGGAACCTTGTTTCCATCCGACGCCATGTTATCGAGGATCGTCGTATCGGTTACTTCCTTCTTTAACTTCTTGTTGCGCTCATCCAGCATCTTGTTGATGACCTGTCCCTCTTTGAGGGCGCCATGTCCGATCGATGCCAGAACGGAATCCCAGTCACGGTACGCATAGCGCTTCATGACCTTTTCCATATATTCCGGTTTATTTAACTCTGAATAATTGATGTCCTTCGCCTTACAATATTTATCCAGAAGCGCACGGCCGCGCAGAATATTGTCCTCTTTCAGCTCGCTCTTGAACCACTGGTTGATCTTATTCTTCGCCTGTGTGCTCTTAACCAGTTTCAGCCAGTCGCGGCTCGGTCCCTTGGAATTCTGGGAGGTAATAATCTCGACACGGTCACCATTTTTAATGACATAATCGATGTTGACCAGTTTTCCGTTGACACGGGCACCAACCATCTTGTTGCCGACCGCACTGTGGATCGAATACGCAAAATCGATCGGGGTGGAACCGCTCGGCAGGTTCTTGACATCGCCCGTCGGGGTAAAGCAGTATACATCATCCGTAAAGAGATCCAGATCACTCTTTAAGAGACTTAAGAACTCTTTATTATCGGACATATCCCGCTGCCATTCCAGGATCTCACGCAGCCAGGAAAGCTTTGCCTCGGCGCTGTCAATCGCCGCCTTGCTGCTGCCGCTCTCCTTATATTTCCAGTGTGCCGCGATACCATACTCAGCGGTACGGTGCATCTCATAGGTGCGGATCTGAATCTCAAACGGCTGTCCGCTGCTGCCAATCAGAGTCGTATGCAGCGACTGGTACATATTCGGTTTCGGCATGGCAATATAATCTTTAAAACGTCCCGGAATCGGTTTGTACATCTCATGGATGACACCGAGCGCCGCATAACAGTCTTTCACGCTCTCCACGATAATCCGGACCGCAAAAATATCATAGATCTGATCCAGCGTCTTGTCCTGGTTTACCATCTTTTTATAGATGCTGAAGAAATGTTTCACACGGCCGTCTACCTTGGCTTCGATGCCCGCATCGTCCATATGTTTCTTGACTTCATCCATAATCTTATGGATAAACGCCTCCCTGGTGTCCTTACGAAGCGCCAGTTTTTCGGACAATTCTTTGTAAACCTCCGGCTGGAGATATTTGAGAGACAAATCATCCAGCTCGGTCTTGATCTTGGAAATACCGAGACGATCAGCAATAGGCGCGTAGATATCCATCGTTTCACGCGCCTTTTCTTTCTGTTTTTCCGGCTTCATATATTGAAGCGTCCGCATATTGTGCAGACGGTCTGCCAGCTTAATCAGGATAACCCGGATGTCCTTCGCCATCGCTAAGAACATCTTACGCAGGTTTTCCGCCTGAATCTCTACTTTATCGATCGTCCACGAGATCTGGGTCAGCTTGGTAACACCGTCTACTAAAAGTGCTACCTCCTCGCCAAAGATCGCCGTGATCTCCTCCTCTGTCATGACCGTATCTTCCACGACATCGTGCAGGATACCTGCCACCAGAGTCTCTTTATCCAGCTCCAGATCCGCCAGAATGATCGCCACACAGAGCGGATGGATGATATACGGTTCACCTGATTTACGCCTCTGGTCCTTGTGTGCGTCATACGCGATCTGGTACGCTTTCTCAATCATGCTGATGTCATCCGACGGATGGTACTTGCGAATGGCGGCAATCAACTCATTATACAGTACCTCCGGACTCGTAAAATCCGCCGGCGCTTCAATTTCCTGATCCAGCTTTTTTATTTTATCCAAATTTCCCATATATGCCTCCTGACCCTTCCGTAGATAACTGAAACGCCTGCCGTTCGGAATCCGGAAAGCGGTTCACGCAAATGAAATAAAATATTATATAGAATACCCCTATTATACGAATATTTGACAAAAAATGCAACGGCAAACTATTTTGTTACTGTTCACGCAAACGTGCCCAGTAACGGAATTTGCCGTGGCTTCGCATTTCAATACGGCAAATTCCTGCTGTCACCACATTTTCTTACGGCACTTTCGGTTCCAAAAGTGCCTACCCGTGAACCGTTATCTATTTCCCCTCATAGGTAATTAGGGCATCCACCGCATATCCGTTCAGTTTTTCGCGTCCCTTTAAGCCTGCCAGCTCCATCACGCAGCAGATTTTTACAACCTCGCCGCCCATCTTCTCGATGAGCTTGACAATCGCCTCGGTCGTTCCGCCGGTTGCGATCAGGTCGTCAACGATAACTACCTTCTGTCCCGGTTTAATGGCATCCTCATGCATCTCCAGAACCGCGCTGCCATACTCCAGATCGTAGCTTACAGATACCGTCTTGCACGGCAGTTTGCCTTTCTTGCGGATTGGCACGAATCCCTTGTGCATCGCATATGCAACCGGCACGCCAAAAATAAACCCGCGGGACTCCGGACCAACCACGATATCATAATCCACACCCTCTAAGGATTTCTGGATTCCGTCGATCGCAAGCTGCAGTCCGTCTGCATCCTGTAAAATCGTAGTAATATCGCGGAAAATGATACCCGGCTCCGGGAAGTCCGGAATGCTTCTTACATATTCTTCCAGCTTTTTCATGATTTTAACCTCTTTTCTATAAATTTTGTATCTCAATTTCTCAGTTTTAAATCGCCATCCGGCTCTTTTTCCACCGTTCTTCTCATTTTTGCAGAAGTTTTCCCCTGCTTCTTCTTCCTTATATACATAGAAGCCACAATCACCGCCAGCACAAACAGCGCACCTCCGCTGATCAGCAGTCCCTCATGCAGTCCCTGCGGATAATACCTGAGTTCCACCGTATGGGTTCCCGCCGTCAGTTCCACGCCGGTAAATGCCTTCCAGACCGGACGCGTGATAGCTTCTTTTCCATCCACCGTGACCGTCCAGCCCTCGTCATACGGGATCGTGAGGAACAGCGTTCCGCCCTCGCCCGCGTCGATCGTGCCCTTCATCGCCTCCTCGCCCAATGTTTCCAGTTCAAATGGATGCTGGTTGAGGCGCTCATAGAGCGCACGCAGCCCGGCTTCGTCAAAGCGGTACGCGCTCGCGTCCATGCTTCCGGCACTGTCATTGCTCTCCAGCAGAATCAATGTGCCTGCCTTCACATATCCAGTTTCCACCAGATACCCGCGTTTCAACGTATCAATGCTGCGGCTCTCCCCGCCGACATCCAGCTTAACCGAATCAATCTGACGGTTTGCGACACTTATATAATACTCCCCATCCTCCGGTGCTGTAAAGGAAAAACGATTCCCCTGCTCCTCCCCGTCCGTGAAAATCAGGCACTCCGGCACGCCCAGCACATCCGATAAATCGTTCTGGACATCCGCCGGCGAAGAAAGATCGCGCTTCCAGCCCGTTTCCACTATGTCCGGCAGGATAAAGCCGAGCGGCAGCGTCCACGGATTCTCATAGAGGTACGTGTCACCTGAAAATGCATAGAGCGACAGGCGCGGATTGTCCTGCTTACCCTCATAGAGTGCATATTTGATTGAAAATAACGAATCCACCAGCGGCGTACTTCCCACGATGCTGTATGCGTTCGTCGAACCTTCGCAGCCCATCTGTTTGAAGAAATCCGTCACCCCGGCATTTGCCACCGATGAAAACAGTGATACGGATGGAAAATGCATCCACGCGCCATCATTTTTCGTGCGTGCATTCGTTTTATCAATCCGGTAAAATTCCGTCTTTTTGAGCGGCTCTGTCACCGCTGCAACATCCTGATTGTCTGCCACATAATCAGTCCGGCTCGTCGTCGGAATGCTCGTTGCCGCCATATTGGCAAGCGCCTCCACACTTACCAGCGCCATCGCCAGAAGCGCCGCCGTGAACGCGAAATGTTCTTTATTTTGATAGAAATAAAAGACGCCCAGATACAACAGCAGAAGCACCACTGCCACATACCAGACAACTGGCTCAAACGCATCGTCCGTCACCAGCTTTTCTGCCAGAATCACGTAGCCAATCGCGGCGGATGTCACCCCGGCAAACTGCCGTTTGGATATTTCATCCAGATATAGATACGCCCGGAAACACATCGTCAGCACCAGCGCGATATAGATAAACGACTGGCGGCACGGCAGGCTGTTCGGGTAATGGAAGCCATGCCAGATAAAATTCAGCACGTTGAACGAAAAGCTGGCATAGAAAAAGAGCAGCAGCACACCGTACACAACCTTTTCCCGGATCGCAATCCGGCGGTTCAGAAAATACAACCCCATGAAAATGTAGACTGCCACGCCGCAGTAGAGGTTCGGCCAATGGTCGAGTCCCGTCTCCACCTGTACATTTCCGATGTGCCGCGCGATCATGTCAAAGATCGGGAAGTAGATTTCCAGTGTGGTCGGAAAATTAAAATCGCCAGACGCCGTACTCTGCAGCGCCGCAATCTCCGGAAGAAGCACCGCAGCCGCCAGCGCACCCGCCAGAAGCGAATACACACCAAACAGGAAAAAGCTGTGCAGACAATCTTTCCATCCCGGCCGTTTCTCCAGAAACAGGAGCGCCACATAGTAAATCACCATGAAGAGACATATCATAATTGATATATAGTAGTTGGACAGGATTGAAAGTCCCAGCATCAGGCAGTAAAAAAGCCCTTTTTTTTCGCGCACCAGCCGCTCCAGGCCGTGCAGGATCAGCGGCAGCAGCACGATGCAGTCCAGCCACATGATATTCCAGCTATACGCCGCCATATAGCCGGACAGTGCATAGAATACGCCGAAATAGCACGCTCCAAACTTCTGTGAACCCGTGTGCTTTTTCAGGTACCACGCCATCGAAAGACCCGCCAGACCGCTCTTGAACACGATCATGTAGGTCATAAATTCGATAATCAGGGACGACGGGCATAACAGCAGCAGCCAGTTGAACGGGCTCGCCAGATAGTACGCATAGAGCGCGGCAAAGTTTACGCCCATGCCGACATCCCAGCTGTAAAGCAGGCTCTCGCCACTTAAAAGCTTATGCCGGAATTCCGAGAAAAACGGCGCATACTGGTGGTACATATCCGTCCGCAGGAAGCTTTCCTGCCCAAAGGGGAAAATACCGCGGTATGCAAAAATCAGGATCAAAATCACTACCGGCAGGAAAAATGCCGCCAGGAGATCATCCGACGGACGGAAAACCGCAGCCAGGCGGCCCATTCCGCGGGGTGATTTCTCTGATTCATCCCACTCATCTAATTCTTCCTGCTCCCAGTCATCGTCATTCAACTCATTAACGACATCTGCTCTGGACTCTGAAAGTTTAGATTTTCTGGCATCTTCTTCCTGTCTCCAGGCCGGCATTCGTTCAGCGTGTCTCATATCTGTACAGGCGGTCTCCGAATCCACGTCCGCACCTTCCCGCTCGTTCTCATACTCCTCTATTTTCCCCGTTGTTTCCGCTCCCGTAAGCTCCCTGAGTGCTTCTTCCAGTTTACTGGAACTTTCGTCTCGTTCTCTTTGCTCCATCTTCCCTCCATCCAGAATCCTGTTCAGGCGGCGTTTTCTCTACTCTTTCCGGTCTGTCTTCAGCATCCATTTCCGCTGTCATTTCCCCACACAGCCCTATTTCGAGGATTCTTTCTTTTTGAAAATAAATAATTTACTGCAAATATAATTCAACACCAGCGAGATCGCTGATACCACAATCTTACAGATCATATCCTGTTTGATTCCCATGCCGTCTACCATCACGATCATCGCCACATACGTGAACACCGATGTGAGAATACGGCAGGAGAAAAACGAAGCCATTTCCTTAAGAAGATATACAGGGTGGAAATTGTAGCTTCGGAATACCCAGATCTTGTTTGTCACATATGCAAACAGGATCGCCGCCGCCTGACAGCAGATCGTCGCCATACGGTAGTTCATGCCGTTGTGGCGGAAAACCGCATAGGAAATCCAGTCCACCAGCGTCGTCAGAACGCCGAATATCAGATACGATATCGTCTCCCTGTTTACAAACTTTCCCCAGATCAGGGATAACTTTTCCTTTATCATCACTTTTTCTCCGAAAAAAGAATTGTATGGGCAGCGGTCCTTCGACATACCCATACAATTCCTGTACTTCTTGGTTTAATATTACATTTCCTCTAACAGCTTGTTGACACTGACCAGCTTGACGCAGAGTGCAAACAGCTCGGTTGCAGTGATCAGATCCTGCAGCGGCGGATAAGATGGAGCAATACGGATGTTGCGATCCTCCGGATCCTTGCCATATGGATAAGTTGCACCGGCTCCGGTCATGACAACGCCTGCTTTCTTGCACTTCGCAACGATCTCCTTCGCACAGCCGTTCAGTGAATCAAAGGAAATGAAGTAGCCGCCGTGCGGTTTTGTCCAGGTACCGATCTCCAGTCCGCCCAGCTCGCGGTCGAGAATGTTCTCAACTGCCTCGAATTTCGGGCGCAGGATGTTGGCATGCTTTCTCATGTGCTCTACCATGCCGTGGATATCCTTGAAGAAACGCACGTGGCGGAGCTGATTCACTTTATCATGACCGATAGTCTGAATCTTTAACTGTTTCTTGATATCATCCAGGTTATTGTGGGAGGTTGCGATTGCCGCAATGCCGGAACCCGGGAACGTAATCTTGGAGGTTGAAGAGAATTTGTAAACCATATCCGGGTTGCCGGCTTTCTTACATTCTGCCAGAATCTCCAGCACATGATCCTGCTCATCATCGTATAAATGGTGGATGCCATAAGCATTGTCCCAGTAAATACGGAAATCCGGAGCAGCCGGATGCATGCGTGCCAGACGGCGTACCGTCTGATCGGAGTAGGAATTGCCGGTCGGGTTAGAGTACTTCGGAACGCACCAGATTCCCTTTACGGTCGGGTCGGTTGTCACATACTGCTCTACCAGATCCATATCCGGACCATCTGCGGTCATCGGAATGTTGATCATCTCGATGCCAAAATATTCAGTAATGGAGAAATGTCTGTCATATCCCGGTACCGGACACAGGAATTTAACCTTGTCAAGCTTGCACCACGGGGTATTTCCCATAACGCCATGAGTCACAGAACGGGAGATGGTGTCGTACATTACGTTCAGGCTGGAGTTTCCATAGATAATGATATTGTCAGCCGGAACCTCGATCATATCCGCTAACAGCTCCTTCGCCTCGCTGATACCGTCCAGACCGCCGTAATTGCGGCAGTCTGTCCCATCTTCGCAGGTCAGATCACTGTCGCTGCTCAGTACGTCCATCATTCCCATCGATAAATCAAGCTGCTCTGCACTTGGCTTACCGCGTGACATATCCAGCGTCAGATTCTTGCCCTGAAACTCCCGGTACTGATCGCTCAGATCACGCTTAAGTTCCAGAAGTTCTTCTTTCGTCATCTCGCTATAAGGCTTCATCCTTCAACATCCTCCTTGTTTCTCTTATTTATTTCATCATAATTTCATGGTCTGCTTTTCATCCAGCTCCCCTTGTTCAAGGGTTCGGAGCATCTCATCTAAGCATCGTTATAATAATAACATAGGTACAAAGGGCATGACAAGCATTAATTTGTTATGTCAGCACATAAAATTTGTTATATGGTACCGCTTGGTTTTTCCGATTCGGTGCATTTCACGGACAGCAAATTATAATAAAAACATGATGTTCCCCCTTCTTTCATATATTTATGAAAATATATCTTTCAGGTCACATCATGTTCATTCATTTTCCCATGCATTTTGTTCCATCACGTTTCCGGCACATCATTTCCCCGCTGCTGGTTCCCGCCCTGTTTGCCATCGCTTTCTTCGCCGGGCAGACTGCCGCACATTTCCTGCGCCGTCCATCCGGGCACACGGTTTCAGCGCCTGTTATCGCCTGTGGCTCGCTCCCGCCTGCCTTTGATTCCGGTTCGATTCCGTCGCAGGATGGAAACTGGGGACTTGGATTTCCCAGTCCAGGGCAGACACCGGTCGGCAATGCCTCCGCCGACACTTTAAAAAATTTTGATGCTTTCTATGTAGGCGATACCTCCAAGCCCGTCATCTATCTGACCTTCGACGCTGGATATGAAAACGGCTGCACACCTGCCATTCTGGAAGCACTGAAAAAACACCATGTCCCGGCAACCTTTTTCGTCGTCGGCAACTATCTCGAAACCAGTCCTGAACTGGTAAAACAGATGATCGCAGAGGGTCACACCGTCGCCAACCACACGTATCACCATCCCGATATGTCCCGCATTTCCGACAAAGCAGCATTTGAAAAGGAGCTGACTGCCCTGGAAACACTCTACCAGTCCGTCACCGGGCAGACAATGAAAAAATATTACCGTCCGCCGCAGGGCAAATACAGTGAATCGAACCTGCAGATGGCAAAGGAGCTCGGCTACAAGACCTTTTTCTGGAGTCTCGCCTATGTGGACTGGATGCAGGATCAGCAGCCATCCAAAGAAGAAGCATTTTCCAAGCTTCTGACGCGCATCCACCCCGGCGCGATCGTCCTTCTGCACAGCACTTCGCAGACCAACGCTCAGATTCTCGATGAACTTCTGGCAAAATGGGAGGAAATGGGGTATCAGTTCGGGCGATTAGATGAATTATAAAATTATACCAGCAGCATTTTCCGGATAAACGAAAGGATCGCGCCTCCGATGCTGCAGAACAGCAGAAATCCGTGGTTCGCATTGATCGCCTCCAGTGCCGCATAGCCGCCGTCTACAATCGGCTGTAAGCTGCCCGCATTCTTCGGCATCAGGTACGCTGCCGGACCGGCTACTAATACCAGAACAAGGATGATTATAAACGGGATAAATCCGCGCCCCGTATCGTATTTTTGCAGCCGTACTTTACCACCCGCGTGCTTGCCTGACAGAATCCACAGGCACCAGATCGCGCCCATCAATACCAGAAATACGCCAATCCCTACATACAGCCCCAGACCATAATTTTCCTCGGTAATCATAGTTCCGATATAGCCCAGATCGTCGCCGCCATACCGAAATGCCTTCGCATTCGCCCAGGTGATTCCCGCCATCAGAAGAAAACTGGCTGCCTGCATCACGCGCGCCATCAGCACAACCACGCCGGTTACTCCGGCTGCCGTCACATCCAGCACGGACGGACCGTCATTTGAGTCACTCTGCGTATGCGCCTCACTGCGCTCCGCCGCCCGTCTGGTGCGCTCTGCCTCCCGGGACTGGCGTTCCAGTTCCCGCTGGTGGCTGCGCTCCATCCGATTTTTCTGACGCTCTGAGCGCTCCCGCTCCGACTCCAGAGCATGAAGGCGTTTTTCCATCTGCTTCTGCTGTTTTGCATCCCGCTTATCCTCTTTCGCGCTGGAAGAAGAACGTCTCGCGTCCTGTCGTCTGCGCGATGCCGCTTCACGGTCGCGGCGGGCATCCTCCTGTGCCTGGGATTGGCAGCGTTCATTGTCGCGGCGCTCTTCCTCACGCTTCTGTGCGTCCTGACTCTGGCTGCTCCGCTTTTCCTGACTGTTTCGTTTCGATCCAGAGCCGGATTCCGCCTTTTTCTCATCCGATTCCATCCGAGCTGGATTCCGCTGTTCTGAATCACCGTCGTCATAGCTATTTTCCGGCTTTCTTCCCACCGTTTCCTGTTCTCGGCGTACTGTATCATTTACAAGCGGAGTTCCGCAGTTACTGCAAAAATTTCCAACTGCTTCCTGTCCGCATTTTGGACACTTCATTCTATTTTCTCCTTCCTCCAAACGATTCTTTCCATCCATTTCCGCACTCATTTCTGGCATTTGAAACGCATTTAACCAATGTACATTTTTTTTACACAGCCAGAACTTTATTTCCTATTTCCCATGCCCAGCTGCCAGAACGCCACTGCACTCGCTGCTGCCACGTTGAGCGAATCCACGCCGTGTGACATCGGGATTTTCACGGTGTAATCGCACGCCGCGATCGTCGATGCCGCCAACCCGTCACCCTCGGTTCCGAGAATGATTGCTAATTTTTCTTCCTGCGAAAGCGCCGGATCCGCGATACTCACGGAACGGTCACTGAGCGCCATCGCCGCCGTGAGAAATCCCAGCTTCTTAAGCGTTTCCATACTGTTCTCCGCCCAGTCGCCCTTCGGAATGTACGTCCACGGCACCTGAAACACTGTTCCCATACTGACACGGCTTGCGCGGCGGTACAGCGGGTCACTGCATCCCGGTGTCAGAAGCACCGCATCCATAAAGAGCGCCGCCGCTGACCGGAAAATCGCCCCCACATTCGTAGGATTTTCTACATTCTCAAGAATCGCGATCCGTCTGGCACCTGCACAGATTTCCTCGATCCCCGGCATTTTCTTCCGTTTCACCGCACACAGCATCCCGCGCGTCAGTTTAAAGCCGGTCAGGCGCGTCAGCACATCAAATGGTGCCGTAAACACAGGCACTCCCGCACACACCGGGCGTTCCAGAATCTCCCGCCCTTCTGTCTCGATATGGCATTCTTCCATCAGAAAAGAAACCGGCTCATATCCCGCGTCGAGCGCCCGCCCGATGACCTTAGGGCTTTCCGCAATGAAAAGACCTTCCTTTGGTTCATTATAATGAAATAACTGCCCCTCGCTCAGCCGGGCGTAGATATCCAGCTCCGGCGCTTCCAGGGTTGTAATTGAAATATGATTCATTCTGCTTTTCACCTTTTTTAATATGGTTTTCATGTTCTATCGAGTATACCACATTTCTTACAAAAAGGAAGTGCTGATTATGGACGCTGACATGAAATCATTTCTCTATTCTGCCGCATTCTATCATCCTCTTTCCGATTCCGTTCCTATTTCCATACAAATCTATCTTCGGCAAAAGATTTCGATTTGTCACGTTAAAAATGGCAGCAAATAAAACGGTTTCAACAATAAATTTTCCTCTTTCCCCACATCTTTCTGTGACAGCAAATATAGGTTATGCACATTCCTTGAATATTTTCTGTAAACTCTCAGATTGACTCATGTTTTCCCGTTCCGGAAGACTTTATTTCAAAAGCATTTATTTTGCAACACACTTTTTAATGGCATTTTTATGAAATTTCATAAAAAATGCACCTTGGCACATTCTTTATGAAATAATAAAAAAAGAGCAGCAAAAGCTGGATTTACACTCGTTTGCTACTCGTTTCGGTATTATTATATTTCCTGTTTTAAAAAAAGTCAAACCAAAAAATCACCTGTCGGAAACAGGAATTCTGGTTATTGGTTCACGGGTAGACACTTTGGGAACCGGCACTCCCACTCTCCGCTTCAACGCCTCAATATACAGTCCCGCAAACCGTCCCGGTGTCACGCGATTGTGGGTAATGTAACCGATCTCCATATAATCGTCCACATCAAGTGGAATCGCTACAATATTCGGTCCGTTCAGTTCCTCATTGATGACACCGCTGCAGATCGTATACCCATTCAGCCCAATCAGAAGATTAAACAGGGTCGCGCGGTCGGACACCAGGATGTCCTTGCGGCTGTCCAGCGTGCTGAGGATCTCCTCGGAGAAATAAAAGGAATTGTGCTCGCCCTGCTCATAGGACAGACGCGGATAAGGTTCCAAATCCGACAGGGTGATAGAACTGCGGCTTGCAAGCGGATTGGCCGCACCGATAAATACATACGGTTTTGCCATAAAAAGCCGCGTAAATTTGAGGTCGTGTTCCCGCAGCGTCTTGCGGATCACCGTCTCGTTAAAACGGTTCAGATACAGCACGCCAACCTCGCTCCTAAGCTTCGCCACATCCTCAATCAGCTCATACGTCTGCGTCTCGCGGATACGGAAATCGTACTCTTCTCCGCCGTACTCGCGGATCAGATCGACAAACGCCTCAACGGAAAAGGAATAGTGCTGGGTGGAAACACAGAACTGGCGTTTCTGCGGCACAGCGCCAAAATAGCGCTCCTCGATCAGGTTTGCCTGCTCGATCACCTGTCTCGCATACCCCAGAAATTCTTCCCCGTCCGGGGAAATCACCACGCCCTTGTTCGTGCGGGTAAACAGGGAAAATCCAATCTCATGCTCCAGTTCCTTGATCGCCGCCGTGAGGCTCGGCTGTGCAATATAAAGTTTTTTTGCCGCCCCGCTGATGGTTCCGGCTGCCGCCACCTCCACCACGTATTTTAACTGAAGTAATGTCATGCCCTGTTCTCCATTCTTACTGATTTTCTGTCATTTCTTTCTGAACCGCATCTGCCACAGAATTACATCAGACTCAAATCCGCCTCTAACGCACCTAGTCCACAAATTTTTCCGTCTCTTTCAGACGAACCAGCGCTCTCGCCATCGCCGCGCGGGTGCTGTAATACTCGGAAATACTCTGTTTCTGGCGCAGCCGCTCTTTCGCACGCTCTAATGCCTCCTGCGCCCGGATCCGGTCGATCTCCTCCGGTTTCTCGATCGTATCTGCCAGCAACATAACACGGTTGTTGGCGATCTCACAGAAGCCCTGCCCGACGACTGCCGCCTCCCACGGACCGTCCTCTGTCGCCTGGAAACGCATTTCTCCCGCTTTGACTGCCACGATCTCGCTCTCATGGTGCGCCATGACAGCCATCTCACCGTCCACCGCCGGAAGGATCAGACAGTGGCAGACTCCCTCATAGAATGTCCGGTTGCTGGATATGATTTTTACATGAAAATCTGCCATCCGTTCCTACGCCTCCTGTTTCTCTAAAGCCTTCGCCTTTGCCACTACATCCTCGATCGTTCCGACATTGAAGAATGCTGCCTCCGGGTACGCATCCATCTCACCATCCAGAATTGCCTTAAAGCCCTTGACGGTATCCTTTAATGGCACATACTTGCCCGGTACACCGGTAAAGTTCTCCGCCACATGGAACGGCTGGGATAAGAAACGCTGTATCTTTCTTGCGCGGCCGACGGTCAGCTTATCTTCCTCAGACAACTCGTCCATACCCAGAATTGCAATGATATCCTGCAATTCCTTGTATTTCTGCAAAATCTCCTGCACCCGTCTGGCCGTCTCATAGTGTTCTTCTCCGACCACATCCGGTTCCAGAATACGGGACGAGGATTCCAGCGGATCGACCGCCGGGTAGATACCCTGTTCTACGATCTTTCTGGAAAGAACCGTAGTCGCATCCAGATGGGTAAAGGTAGTCGCCGGTGCCGGATCGGTTAAATCATCCGCCGGTACATAGACTGCCTGGATTGAAGTGACCGAACCATCTTTCGTCGAGGCAATCCGCTCCTGCAGCTCGCCCATCTCATTCGCTAACGTTGGCTGATAACCAACCGCCGACGGCATACGCCCAAGCAGCGCTGAAACCTCCGAACCTGCCTGTACATAACGGAAAATATTATCGATAAATAGTAACACATTCCGGTGCATTTTGTCACGGAAATATTCTGCCATCGTAAGCCCGGTCTCTGCAACTCTCATACGAGCTCCCGGCGGCTCGTTCATCTGTCCAAACACGAGCGCTGTCTTTTCCAGAACACCGGATGCCTTCATCTCACTCCAGAGGTCATTGCCCTCACGGGAACGCTCACCGACACCCGTAAAGATAGAATAACCGCCCTGCTCCATCGCAATATTCCGGATCAGCTCCTGAATCAGGACTGTTTTTCCGACGCCCGCGCCGCCAAACAGACCGACTTTTCCGCCCTTGGAATACGGCGCCAGAAGATCAATAACCTTGATGCCCGTCTCCAGAATCTCCGCGACTGGGCTCTGATCCTCAAATGGCGGCGGATCCCGGTGAATACACCAGTGCTCCTCACCATCCAGCTTTTCTCCTCCATCTACCGTCTCACCTAAAACATTAAACAAACGTCCAAGCGTCTTTTCGCCAACCGGAACGGAAATGCCTTCTCCCGTCGGTGTTACCTTCATGTCACGGCTCAAGCCCTCGCTTGCCGACAGCATGATGCAGCGGACGATATTATTTCCCATGTGCTTGGCAGCTTCCATCACACACGTCTTTCCCTGATTTTCTACTGTGAGCGCGTCCCGGATCTCCGGAAGGGGACCGCTCTCAAATTTCACATCGACAACCGGACCGGAAACCTGGACAATCTTGCCTTCCGGCAGGCTGGTTTCAGTCTTTTTTGTCTCTGCCGCCTGTTCTCCCATCACACTCTCATCTCCTCTTCTCGTTCTCGTCTCTGTGCAGCCGCGCCGCCGCATACTTCGGTGATCTCCTGTGTGATCGCCGCCTGCCGCGCCCGGTTGTACATCGTATTCAAATCTTTTAAAAGTGCATCCGCATTATCCGTCGCCGCATCCATCGCCATCATACGGGCATTCTGCTCGCTGCAGAACGACTCAACCAGCGCGCCGTAGATAAATCCGGCTACATAGTTCGGAACGATCGCATTCATCGCTTCCTCCGGCGTTGGCCGGAGGGAAAACTCCTCCAGCCGCACATCGACCGGAATCGCCATTCCGTGCATATCCGGCTTGGTAATCGGAAGCACCCTTTTATCCTTCGCCACACTCTGCATCACATTTTCCATTCTTGTATACAGGACATGGATCTCATCCAAATCACCCGACAAATATCGTTCCAGAAGTATTCCAGCAATCCACCTTGCCCGGTTAAACGTCGGATCCTGCGCCGTATACTGGAAATTTTCTTCAATCGGGATGTGCTGGGAGGCAAAAAACTGCCGCCCCGTCTCACCGATGACAAACAGATGTACCTCGCGGGAAGGATCCTTTAAAAATGTATCCGCCATCTTCATGATGTTATGGTTATAAGCACCCGCCAGCCCTTTATCGCCGGAAATAACCAGCAGCCCCGTTTTCTTCGACTGGTGCCCTTCTTTTTCAAAATAGGGACTTTCCATGTTCGGCAGATGCCTCTGGATACGCCGGATGACATTTTGCAATGCATAGAAATACGGCTCCGTCTCTGCCAGTTCTTTTCTGGCTTTCTTTAATTTCGTCGAAGATATCAGGTACATCGCGTTCGTGATCTTGCGCGTATCCTGAATACTCCGGATCCGGTTCTGGATCTCTCTGAGTCCTGCCATCTTCCATCACCGCCTTACTGCTTATCCAGTTTTGCATCCGCTGTGGCTGCCTCCAGCGCATTTCCCTGTGCTTTCAGGAATTTTGCCTTGTACTCGCCCACCGCCTTCGCAATCTCGCGCTGGATATCCTCGCTGAGTGTCTTCGTCGTGCGGAGTGCATCGCCCACCTGCGGGTAGGAGCTTCTCATATATTCGTAAAGACCGCCCTGGAATGTCTTCAGCTTTTCTTTCGGAATATCTACCAGCAGATGGCTCGTCGCCGCATACAGAATCACAACCTGTTCTTCCATCGAGAGCGGATGCTCAAGCGGCTGTTTTAACAGCTCCATCAGACCGCTGCCGTAGGCAAGCTGTGCCTTAGTTGCCGGATCCAGATCGGAACTGAACTGTGTAAATACTTCCATCTCGCGGTACTGTGCCAGGTCGATACGTACGCTTCCGGCTGCCTTCTTCATCGCCTTGGTCTGCGCTGCGCCGCCGACACGCGATACCGAAAGCCCTACATTGACCGCCGGGCGCATGCCCTCGAAGAACAGCGAACTTTCCAGGAAAATCTGTCCATCTGTGATGGAAATAACGTTGGTCGGGATATACGCCGACACATCGCCCGCCTGTGTCTCGACAATCGGCAGCGCTGTGATTGAACCACCGCCCAGCTCATCCGAAAGCCGCGCCGAGCGCTCCAGCAGACGGGAATGCAGATAGAATACATCGCCCGGATATGCCTCGCGTCCCGGAGAACGTTCCATCAGAAGAGACAGTGCACGGTACGCAACCGCGTGTTTCGATAAATCGTCATAGACAATCAGGACATCTTTTCCCTGATGCATGAAATATTCTGCCAGCGCCGTTCCTGCATACGGCGCGATATACTGTAAGGACGCCGGATCACTCGCCGTCGCTGCCAGCACGATGCTGTACTCCATCGCCCCGTGTTTTTCCAGTGTATGAACCAGTCTCGATACCGTTGAAGCCTTCTGACCGATCGCCACATAGATGCAGATCACGTCTTTTCCCTTTTGGTTCAGCATCGTATCCACCGCGATCGAGGTCTTACCGGTCTGACGGTCGCCAATGATCAGCTCACGCTGTCCGCGTCCGATCGGGAACATCGAATCGATCGAGAGGATACCTGTCTCCATCGGGGTATCAACTGACTGACGCTCGATAATACCCGGCGCCGGTGACTCCACCGGACGGTATCCGGCTGCCTCAATCTCCCCTTTATTGTCGATCGGATTGCCCAGCGCATCTACAACACGCCCTAAGAATCCCTCGCCAACCGGGATACCTGCCATCTTGCCGGTCCGCATCGCGCGGCTTCCTTCTCCGATGGTGTTCGCATGTCCAAAGAGGATGCAGCCGATCTCCTTCGACCGGATATCCTGTACCATGCCTCTCACATCGCCGTCAAACGCCACAATCTCACCGTACATCGCATGGTCGATTCCATCCACATAGGCGATGCCGTCGCCCACCCGGCTGACCGTACCGATCTCACGGACCGAAATGTCGATTCCATCCAGATTTCCTTTCAGAATCCCGATGATTCCCTTCTGTGTAAGGAAATCACCCGAATCCGGCTCTTTTGCCAGATTCTTTAATTTATCTGCCAGCGCCCGTTTTCTTCCCTCCGTGCTCCAGTCATATTCCTCACTTCCGACCCGGAGGATAAAACCACTTCCAAGCTCCGGCTTTTCTTCCTTCACAATCCGGAGTTCCCGTCCCGGATATTTCTCCGAGAGAAATTTCCGGATTCCGGCTGCCTGTTTTTCATCCGGCTCTTTGACATATTCCAGCACACAGCGCAGATATTTATCCGGCTTTTCAAACGCCTCCGCTTCCTTAATCAGATCCGGCATCATTTTCATTGTCTGATCCTGTGCCAGCACCTCGATGATTCCCCGGACTGCCAGCGGAAACAGGCTACGAACCAGATCTTCCCGCTTCTCACGGGTCAAATCCGGATTTTCAAGCTCTGCCGGAAGCTGCGGTGTCGCAGCCAGTATCTCAGCCGCATGCTGCAGATCATCGACAGAAATCTTCTGCCTCTTTATTTCTTGTAAATAGACATCAAGTTTCTTCATTCTCCGTCGTACCCGCTTTCTTCAAAAACTCATCATAAAGAGCGCTGTCATCCGACTTCTTGTTCATCGAACCAGCCGCCGCGTCCAGAACCAGCGACAAAATTTCATGCTTCGCCTGTTCGAGCATCTTATCCTTCTCCCGGCGTGCATCCTCGCCCGCCTTACGGATGACCTTATCTGCCTCTTTCTGGGCGTTTTCAATCAGCTGACGTCCTTCTTCACGTGCACTCGCACGCGCCGCATCCAGCACCTTGTTTTTCTCTACTTCTATCTCATCCTGGCAGGCTGCGTATTTCTCTTTCTCCGCCTGCGCTTCTTCCTGCATTTTTTTTGCCTCATCATACTTTTCCTGAATGGCTTCATTCCGTTTATCGATCACTTTGTTGATCGGCTTAAAGAGGAAAATGCGGATAATCGCATACCAGATTAAAAGGTTGATGATCGTAAAAACCAGGTTGATGTCCAACCGTAACATAGCCTTGCCCCACCTTTCGTTTTCTATCGTATCAGCTTAAAAGAATAATAATCAAAAGGGCAATAACGAAACCATAAATAGCAGTTGCCTCGGCAAGTGCCGCACCTAACAATAGAATCTTTGTGATTTTTCCCTCTGCCTCCGGCTGTCTTGCGACTGCCTCAGTCGCCTTAGATGTGGCGATTCCGATACCAATTCCGGCTCCTGCGCCTGCAAGAACTGCCAGACCTGCTCCGATTGCAATGATTGTACCCATAATAAAGTCTCCTTTTTGTAATTTTCTATTTCTCTTCTATTACTCGATTGATTCCTTGATAAAAAGCCCTGTCAGAAAGACAAATACATACGCCTGAATCAGACCGTCAAAGATATCAAAGTAAGCGCTGAACAATACCGGAAGCCCTACCGGAAGGATGTATTCAATCAATTTCATGATGACGAACGCGCCCAGCACGTTTCCGAACAGTCGCATACACAGCGACAACGGTTTGATAAATACCTCCATGATATTGATCGGTGTCACGATGGCGATCGGCTCTGTAAAGCTCTTTAACCATCCTTTTAAACCTTTGACCCGAATCCCTGCTGTCTCAATCAGCACAATACTCATCAGCGCCAGTGCTGCCGTGACGTTCAAATCCTTGGTTGGCGGCTTGAATCCCAGTATACCAAGCAGGTTCGCCACGCCCAGATACATCAGCACGGATGTCAGATACGGCGCATAGCCTTTTCCTTCCTCTCCGAGGATTCCCTCGCCGATGCCCTGCAGCCACGTAACAGCGTTCTCCAGAAGGAGCTGTCCGCGTCCGGGATGTTCAACTTTCAGACCGTGCGTCACAATCAGTGAAACCACGAGCACCACTGCCATCATGATCCATGTAACCACAACGGATTCTGATATGCCGATCCCGCCAATTGCAAAGGCTGTCTCACAGTTCAATTCCTTGATCAGGGTCGCACCCAGATCTCCCATACTGTCACTTCCTCTCTCCGGGTTGTTCTCCCGCGGCTGCCCCGGTTATTTTTCTTTCATTTCCCGATGCCGCCACGTGTTCTAGTTACTGTTCACGCATACGTGCCCAGTAACGTTTTCGCCTGTGTCTCCACATTCTTCCCGTCTGTTCCCGATCTTACTCCCGGAAATACAAATGGTAAAATTATATTTTTTTCCTATATCCATAGATAAAATGAATGGTGATAATTATTGGTAATCGTTATTGTGGCTGGACATTTCTGGAAAAATACGATAAAGTGTGACTATATTTGGTAAATACACGTACAGATATAAAATCAGATAAACACTGTTTCAATCAGGCAGAAACAGTCCGACATACAGAAAGGATTTCAACTACATACATGGACATCAGTTTCGACTACTACAAGGTTTTCTATGAGGTGGCTCGATGCCAGAATATTACCCAGGCGGCTTTGAATCTCTGCCTCACGCAGCCAACCGTAACAAAATACATTCATAATTTAGAAGATATGCTTCAGTGCAAACTTTTCAACCGCTCCCAAAAAGGCGTGACCCTGACCGATGAAGGGCGGATCCTGTTCCGCCAGATCAACCGTCCCTGCCAGCAGATGGGACGAGCGGAAGAGCTTTTAAAAGAATACACGAACAGTCAGAGCGGCAAGGTTTCGATCGGTGCGAGCGAGCTGACAATGCGCTTCTTTCTGCTTCCTTATATTGAACAATTCCAGCAGCGTTTTCCGAATGTGACCGTGCAGATTCATTCCAACTCTGCGCCGATCACCGCTTCTTCCTTAAAGGCCGGGGAAAATGACTTTGCCGTCATCATTTCTCCGATCCACGAGATCATGAAGGATCTGGATCTGGTTCACGTGATGCCGGTTGCCGAGTTCCAGGACATCGTCATTGCCGGAAACCGTTTTTCCGAGCTGCAGAACCGCACACTCTCCCTTGAAGAGCTCTGTATGCACCCACTTGTCAGCATGGAGTCCGGCACAACGACGCGGCTTTTTTGGGACAATCTCTTTGAGGAACAGGGGCTGGATCTGCGCCCGAGCATCGAAGTTTCTTCCAACGACCTGATCGCCCCGACCGTCTCCCACAATCTGGGAATCGGCTTTGTTCCCTCGGAATTTGCCCGGAACTACCTGCTCAACTACCGCGTGTTCCAGCTTCACCTAAATATCCCTATCCCGAAGCGCCAGATCCTCGTCCTGCAAAACCCGATGCGCCCGCTGACGCCGGCGGCACAGGCATTTCTGGATATGCTGAAACAGCCGGTGCAGGAAAGTATAGGGAATGGACAGCCGGTCTTGTTACACCCATAGGAATTTTCACTAAAAATACCCTGTCGGTCGGATTTTAATGCTCCTGACAGGGTATTTTTGTTTGTAATCTACAAGCTTCTAACCTCTTCATATAAATGAAAGTGATTTTTTCTAAATTCCAGAAGCCCTTCCCGCTGCATTTTCCCCAGCTCTGCCGACAGCGCCGACCGGTCCACGCCCAGATAGTCGGCGAGCTGCTGGCGGTTGAATGGGATATCAAATCTCTCGCTCTCATTTTTTACCGCCTGATCGGAGAGGTACGACAGAAGCCGTCCCCGGATGGATTTCGACGATGTATTGAAGATCCGGCGGGACAGCTGCAAGTTTTTCTGCGCCGAGATTGCAAGCAGGTTGCGGATAAGCTGCGTGTGATGTCCGCAAGAATTGGGACACTGCGACAGCATTTTTCCAACATTTAAAAACAGCACTTCCGTCACCTCCGCTGCAAACACATCGACCAGCAGCTTTTCCCCCGGCACGCACGCATATGTCTCCGCAAAAATCTGTCCCGGTTCTACCCGGTCTAGAATGCTGCGGTTGCCCCACAGATCATCGTTGACAATCATCACACTTCCGTGCATCACCACACCCAGAGATGTGACCGTATTCCCCGCGCGATAAATCATTTCTTCTTTTTCATAACTGCGTTCCTCCGCCCCCAGACAGGACAGCATCTCCCCGATTCCGGATTCGCCCGCGCCTCGAAACAGGGGGCTGCGGCTTAGAAGCTGCATTTCGAAAGGAGTTAAATTCAGGCTGGCGCCCGTTTTATAGTTTGATGCCATATAGATGTTGACCTTTCTGTTTTAACTAAGTGTTCTTATTATATCAAATATTTTTATATTTTTCTGCAATCTGATTTCCCGTTCTTGCACATCCATGCAACTTCTGCGATAATAGAAACGCCGCAGGCAATTTTTAATGGATTTTTGCGCGTGACTGTGAAGGTACTGAACAGCTACGTTTTAAATTAGAATTTGTATCGGACAAGATATTTACATAAAGAGGAGACGTTCAAATGCTCGAGCCAAATCAGCTTCTTCAGACATATATCCGCCAGTATCAGGCGGCAAGCAAGAAAAAAAGAAAGACCAGTTCCCGCCCCCGCGATCTGAGCGAGCGGACCAACCGGCTGTTTAAAACACTGAAACGCACCAAACCGACACAGGTCACCAGCCTCTCGCTGGAGGAATGGCACCGCCAGATCAAAAATCTGGCTTATTTTGCGTACCGTTCGCACAACGATGCTGTCACAAAGCTCATTGAAACCAGCCTGCTGCCACAGCTCATCCGCCTGGATGAGGCAATGTTTCTGCCCGCCCAGCGCGATGATATTTCCGTGGATTTTCTGAATTATCTGGAAACAGAATTGGATGGTCAGCTCTGCACGCAGACACTTCTGGAGCTTTACCAGATCTATAAGCGCTACGTCATCCAGTATAAAATCATGGATCTCGTCCCATCCCGTCCAGAGCTGGAATTTCCGGAGACTATGGCAATGAACCGCCGTTTCATTCTCCACATCGGCCCGACCAACAGCGGCAAAACATTTCACGCGCTGGAACGCTTAAAAACAGCGAAAAAGGGCACTTACCTCGGTCCGCTGCGCCTTCTGGCGCTTGAGGTATATGAAAAAATGCACGACTGCGGCGTTCCCAGCACCATGCTGACCGGTCAGGAGTGTATCGCCGACGATGACAGCCGGATCACAGCTTCGACGATCGAGATGGCAGATTTCTCGGAGGAATACGATATTGCCGTGATTGATGAGGCACAGCTGACCGCCGATCCAGACCGCGGGCATTGCTGGACAAAGGCGATTCTGGGACTGAAAGCTCACGAAATCCATGTCTGCATGAGTCCCGCCGCTGAATCTGCTGTCACACACCTGATCCATCTGTGCGGCGACAGCCTTGCCATCTGCCGGTATCAGCGCAAAACTGCGCTCATCTGTGAGGACACGCCATTTTCCTTCCCGGAAAGTGTTCTTCCCGGCGATGCACTCGTCGTATTTTCCAAAAAATCCGTGCTGGATGTGGCGGGACGTCTGGAAGAAGAAGGTATCAAGGCAAGTGTTATATACGGAAGCCTGCCGCCGGAGATCCGCCGCCGCCAGATGCAGCTTTTTACCAGCGGCAAAACCAAGGTGGTCGTCGCCACCGACGCGATCGGCATGGGACTCAACCTGCCTGTCCGGCGTATCGTATTTGTCCAGACCCAGAAATTTGACGGTACCACCCGGCGCGGTCTGTCCGTACCGGAGATCAAGCAGATCGCCGGACGCGCCGGACGCTTCGGACTCTTTGACACCGGCTACGTCAATGCGATGGGGCAGGAATCCCTCGATTATATCCGGGAACAGCTTACTCAGGAGGAGGAACCGATCGAAAAAGTCAGCCTCGGTTTCCCGCAGATTCTCCTCGATCTGGACGAGCCGCTGGACGTTATCATCAAAGTCTGGAAATCCGTTGAGCCGACGCCTCCGTTTGAAAAGGTCAGCGTCGATGAGATTTTAAGCCTTTATGCGCAGGCAGAACGCCACAGAGACGATATCTACGGATTCGATGACAAACGGATTCTCTACCGCATGATCAGCTGTCCCATCGATATCAAGGATCATCAGGTTGTCCTGCAATGGCTGCGCTACTGCAAGGATTACCCGGCGGACAAACGCCTGAAACACCCGGACAAAGGCGCCGGTTCCAAGCTGGGACTGCAGAAATACGAAACGTATTACCGCAAGCTCGACCTCTACTACCAGTTCTCCCACCGTTTTGACAAGATCATCGACGAGGACTGGCTCGAACAGGAACGCAGCCGCACTGAGGGTACGATCATGCGGTATTTGTCCAAGGGCAAAAAAAGCTACATCGCCCGCTGCCAGCGCTGCAGACGGATACTGCCGGTTGGATATCCGTTTAAGATTTGTGAGCCGTGTTTTCATCACAGTTCCATTATCGCTTAGCCCCTGATTTTACCGTTTTACGTTCCGGCTGTTCAACACCACCAATGCCGTAAAAATCAAAAGAATGCCCAGCACATTTTCAACCCGCAGCATTTCTCCAAATACCACAATCCCAGCCACAGCTGCCACCATCGGCTCAGAGAACGCCAGAACCGAGGCTTTTCCTGCCTCCATCTGGCGGAGTCCCAGTGTGTAGCTTACAAACGGAAAAAAGGTAGATACAAGTCCCAGCGCCAGCCCTTTGCCAAGAAGCGCCGGAGAGGTCATCAAGCTCGAAAACACCTCCGGTAATTTTACAAAGGGAATCAGGCTGATGGTTACAGCCATAAAAAAAGCTTTATTCTGAGGTGATGATATGATAACGGAAGATGCCATGACGACATGGGGGATACTGTTTCGGGGCAGCGCATGACGTGCTGCCTCTTTTTTCGAATTTATGCTATAATACAGAAAGAGGGAATCAAATTTTAGGAAAACAAGGAGAATTTCAATATGTATGATGTGTTAATTATCGGCGCCGGTCCCGGCGGTATCTTTTCTGCCTATGAGCTGATGGAACGTAAACCAGATTTAAAGATCGCTGTTTTTGAGGTAGGACATCCGCTGGAGCACCGTAAATGTCCCATTGATGGTGATAAAATCAAGTCCTGTATTCACTGCAAATGCTGTTCCATCATGAGCGGATTCGGCGGCGCCGGTGCATTTTCTGATGGAAAATACAACATTACCAATGATTTCGGCGGTACTCTCTATGAGTATATCGGAAAGAAGACGGCCATTGAATTGATGAAATACGTAGATGGAATCAACCTCCGCTTTGGCGGGGAGGGAACGAAGCTGTATTCCACTGCAGGAACAAAGTTCAAGAAAACCTGCATGCAGCATGGTCTGCATCTTCTGGATGCTTCGGTCCGCCATCTGGGTACAGATATTAATTATATTGTTCTGGAGCACCTCTATGATCATCTGAAGAATAAGGTAGATTTCTATTTTGACTGTGCCATCGAAACCGTGGAGAAGACCGAGAAGGGTTACAAGGTTTACAGCGATGATACACCTTTGAGGGTACGAAATGCATCATTTCCGCCGGACGAAGCGGCAGTAAGTGGATGCAGAAGGTATGCAGGGATCTGGATATCCATACGAATTCCAACCGCGTGGATCTGGGGGTCCGGGTTGAGCTGCCGGCTGAGATCTTTTCGGATCTTACGGATGAACTCTATGAGAGCAAGATCGTGTATCGCACGGAAAAATACGAAGATTACGTGCGCACCTTCTGTATGAATCCCAAGGGAGCTGTGGTAAATGAGAATACCAACGGCATCGTAACGGTAAATGGTCACAGCTACGAGGATCCTGCAAAGCAGACCCATAACACGAACTTTGCCCTTCTGGTAGCGAAACATTTTTCAGAGCCCTTCAAGAATTCCAATGAATATGGAGAGAGTATTGCAAAACTCAGCAACATGCTGGGCGGTGGCGTAATTGTGCAGCGTTTTGGAGACCTGATCCGCGGAAAAAGAAGCACGCAGCAGCGAATCAATGAATCTTTTACGGTTCCAACCCTCAATGCGGCTGCCGGTGATCTGAGCCTGGTTCTCCCAAAACGGATTCTGGACGGTATTATCGAGATGATTTATGCCCTGGATAAGGTGGCACCGGGTACGGCGAATGATGACACGCTTCTCTATGGAGTGGAGGTAAAATTCTACAACATGGAGGTGGAAGTGGATCACAACCT
The DNA here is from genome assembly GCF_003478145.1 of Clostridium sp. AF29-8BH. NCBI lineage: Bacteria > Bacillati > Bacillota > Clostridia > Eubacteriales > Clostridiaceae > Clostridium > Clostridium sp. AF29-8BH. The sequence goes on from NZ_QUEL01000012.1 coordinate 43,422, forward strand.
GATGACCTGTCATGATGGACTCTACGTCATCGGTGACGGCAGCGGTATTACCCATTCCCTTTCCCATGCATCTGCCAGCGGTGTCTATGTGGCACGGCAAATCGCGGAGGCAATTTAATAATAAACGGTCAGAAATGTCTATTAAAAATGGATAAGATGCAGCCCCTATCGTCTGCCATCTTATCCATCTCATTTCACTTCTTTCGCTTACCAACATCTCATTCAGATGCATTTTCCTTGATTCCCACTCAGATCCCCAACTTCCGAAACAACGCATACAATTCTTCTGCCTCGTCCATCGAAGGTTTCCATCCATATTGTTTCAAATCGACGCGGTCGCCGTCCTCGGTGGAGTCCACCCGTATTCCATCCTGTTCCAGCAGTTTTTTCTGCTGTCCCGGATAGTCGAATGCCGCCGCGCCGCTTAGAAAGCCCTTGGAATTAATCACCCTGAATGCCGGGACATCGCCCAGGCGGTTGGTGCGGAGTGCATATCCCACCTGGCGGGAATGGCGCGGCGCACCGCACAGGAGCGCGACCTGACCGTAAGTCGTCACGCAGCCGTCCGGAATGCGCCTAAATACTTCTTCCATTCTCCGATAGATATCCATAATTATTTCCCCAGCACCTCGTCCGCATGATCAAGTGCTGCCTCGATATTCGGGCAGAAATGATCGAGTCCGATCATATCCACAAATCCTGCCTTCTCCATCACGTGCATCGGCTGCTCGTTGACATGGGACAAAATCAATGTAACGCCGTTCTTCTGGCAGCGCTCATAGAGGGCAACCATCGAATTCATCGCTGTACTGTCAACCGCCGGAACGGCACGCATACGAAGAACCAGGCATTTCGTCTCCTCGCGGGTTTCAATCTGGTTGATGCGGTCTGCTGCACCGAAGAACAGCGGTCCCGTAATCTCATAAACAGCCAGTTCTCTCGGAATCTCCCGCAAACGTGCCTGTTCTTTCATGGCTGCTTCTTCATCTTCTGCAGCTGCCGCTAAGAGCTGTGCCTCTTCCACTGAAAGCTCTTTTCCGGCTTTTTTCGCTTTTCTTACTTCCTGCTCTTTGCGCTTCTGCTCCTCTACTTCTTCGACATAGAGCCAGCTTCTGACGCCCGTCTCATCGCTCATCCGCTTCATAAACAGCAGGCAGGATAACAGCATACCGATCTCGATCGCTACAACCAGATCGAAGATAACGGTTAAGAAGAAGGTCATCACCAGAACCGCAATATCACTCTTCGGAGCCGTCTTGGTCAGACGGACGAAGGTTCTCCACTGACACATATTGTAGGCAACCATAAACAAGATTGCCGCGATGGTCGGCATCGGGATCCAGCTTGCACACGGCATCAGAACTACCAGAATCAGAAGCAGGACAACCGCATGAACCATGCCTGCAACCGGGGTACGGCCGCCATTTTTGACATTGGCTGCGGTACGCGCGATCGCGCCCGTCGCCGGAATACCGCCAAACAGGGCGGAAATAATATTCCCCGCGCCCTGTGCCACCAGCTCCGTGTTGGAACGGTGTTTTCCGCCGATCATGCCGTCCGCTACCACGCAGGAAAGCAGAGACTCAATCGCCGCCAGAACTGCAATCGTAAACGCATCCGACAGGGAACCCTGAATCACATCGTAGCTAAACACCGGCAGACGGAACGCCGGAAGCTTGTTGCTGACCGTGTAAAGGTCGCCGATCGTATTCACATGCAGCGGCAGGAATTTTACCATTAAAATACCTGCAATAACCGCTACCAGCGATCCCGGAATTTTTTCCGTGATCATCGGCATCACGATCAGAATCGCCAGACACACCACGCCGACGATGATCGCGTGCAGGTTGACACTTCCGAATCCAGCCGCGAACGCTTTCAGCTTCTGCATCGTCTCGATCGTCTCCATGCCTGCCGGATAGGTTACGCCAAAGAAATCCTTCAACTGACCGATGACGATCGTCACCGCGATACCGGAGGTAAAGCCGGTCGTGATTGTAAACGGAATAAACTTAATCAGTGAACCAAAATGGCAGAATCCCATGATAACTAGGATGATACCTGCCATGATCGTCGCAACTGCCAGTCCTTCCACGCCGCTCTTCGCCACGATACCTGCCACGATCGTTGCAAATGCCGCCGTTGGACCTGCAATCTGTACCTGGCTGCCCCCTAAAAATGAAATCACAAATCCGGCTGCAATCGCCGTGTAGATACCCTGTTCCGGACCTACCCCCGAAGCCAGCGCCAGCGCGATCGAAAGCGGCAGCGCGATGATCGCCACGATGATACCCGCTACCACATCTGACATCAGCTGTGCGCCGGAATACTTCTTCAATGTTGTAAACAACATTGGACGTATTTTTTCCATACCCAAAACTCTCCCTTTTTCTTCCCAATTTAAATAAAAAGTAATTGCCAGCCCTAAAAAGAACCGACAATTACCTATTATACAGCAAAATAAGGGTGTGTCCAGTTCTTTCGAAGTTTTAACACAGGAATGTTTCCGACTTGTTACTGGGCACGTATGCGTAAACAGTAACTCAGACTTCTAGATAAGCAGTTGTTAAATTTCTTAGTTGTGATTTTTTTGTCAAAATGACGGATTTGTAAAATTTCTGTCACAAACTTCCGGCTATTTTTTCGATTGACTTTCCTTTAAAAAAGTCTATAATTCGTACTTGTAAAAAGCATTGAGCAGGACACGATTTCCAATTCTCCACGTTTTCAGAGAGCTGCCGGGCGATGAAAGACAGTAACGCCGATGGAAATTATCCCCTGTGAGCTGATCGGACAAACGCATGCAGGATACCAGTAGTCCGGTCCGGATTCCTACCGTTAAAGAGGAACATATTCAGAATGATGGATATGGCTGAGAGATCGGCTTTACAGCCGGTAAAAGAAGTGGTACCGCGGATGCTTATGCCTCCGTCTTCTTGAACTTTTAAAAGTTTCAGGAGGACGGAGGCTTTTTTGTTTCCCCGCTCCCGAAACTCCGGCAAACTGCCGGGACACTAAAAACCATTTGACCTATGGGAATGGAGGTATCTTTATGAACACATTAGTTATCGTAGTTATCGCAGCCTGTTGTCTGGCGGCTGGTTATCTGCTCTACGGCAGATGGCTCGCCCATAAATGGGGCATTGATCCAAACGCCAAAACACCGGCCGTCACAAAAGAAGATGGTCAGGACTATGTTCCGACCGATGGCTGGGTTGTATTTGCCCACCAGTTTTCATCCATCGCCGGTGCCGGTCCTGTCACCGGTGCTATTCAGGCGGCTGTCTTTGGATGGGTTCCGGTCTTTCTCTGGATCATCCTCGGCGGCATCTTTTTCGGCGCTGTTACCGATTTTGGTGCCCTGTACGCCAGCGTTAAAAATGAAGGCAAATCGATGGGACTTCTGATTGAACAGTACATTGGCAAAACCGGTAAAAAGCTGTTTCTTCTGTTCTGCTGGCTCTTTACTTTAATTGTAACCGCCGCTTTTGCCGACATGGTTGCTGGTACATTCAATGCATATGAGACGGTAGACGGCGTGACCAGCTTATCCGCTGCCGCAACTGTCAACGGCGCAGCCGGAAGCATTTCCCTTCTGTTCATTGCCTTTGCCGTTGTATTTGGACTGATTCAGAAAAAGGCTCAGTTCCATGGCTGGAAACAGACCTTGCTCGGACTTGTCTGCACGGTAGCTGCTTTCGTCATCGGCATGAACTGCCCGCTCATTACCACCAAGGCGAACTGGTCCTACATGGTATTCGCTTACATTTTCCTCGCAGCCGTTCTTCCGATGTGGCTTTTGATGGAACCGCGTGACCTGATGACAACCTTTATGTTTGCCGGTATGATTATCGGTGCCGTCGTTGGACTGCTTGTCGCACATCCGGCAATGAACCTGGCGCCTTACACTGGTTTCCACAATGAGAAATCCGGTGACCTGTTCCCGATTTTGTTTGTAACCGTTGCCTGCGGCGCCGTATCCGGTTTCCACAGCCTGGTTTCCTCGGGTACTTCCTCCAAGGCAATCACCAATGAAAAGGATATGCCGAAAGTTGGCTTCGGCGCTATGCTTCTGGAAAGTTTACTGGCTGTCCTGGCTCTGTGCGTTGCCGGTGCTGCCGCTTCCGCTGATGGCACGCCTGCAACCGGTACTCCGTTTGCTATCTTCTCCTCCGGTGTTGCCGGATTCCTGGAGATGTTCGGAATCCCAGTTTACGCTGCCCAGTGCTTTATGACGATGTGCGTCTCCGCACTTGCCCTGACAAGCCTGGATTCCGTTGCACGTATCGGACGTATGTCCTTCCAGGAGCTGTTCAGTGTCGATGACATGGAACACGCCGAAGGATGGAGAAAACTTCTCTGCAACAAATATTTTGCAACTGTTATCACCTTGGTATGCGGCTATATTTTAACCCAGATTGGCTACTCCAACATCTGGCCGCTGTTTGGCAGCGCCAACCAGCTGTTAAGCGCTCTGGTTCTCATCACCCTGTGCGTCTTCTTACGCGTCACCGGCCGCGAAAACCGCACGCTGCTGGTTCCGCTGGTTGTTATGCTGTGCGTTACCTTCACCGCACTCGTTGAGCGCTGCATCGCACTGGTAAAGGCTTACAATGCCGGAACCGCTGTCTTTATGGTAGAAGGACTGCAGCTTATCATCGCGGTTCTGCTGATGGTTCTGGGTGTCATTATTGTGGTTCATTCCGGTAAAGTACTGTTTTCGAAATCGACTGCTTCGAAGACAGAAAACGATAAAAGATCTGAAATGAATAAACCGGCGCATTGCTAATGATTTCATCAAAATCAAATTATAACCCGACTATAGGTGCCAAAAAGGGAGTCTCTCGCTCACGAAAAGAGACTCCCTTTTTTGGTATTTTTTAATTCTATTGATAACCACTCTGCTGCTATATGATGCCAACTCTTCACTTCTGAATCTTTCTCACCGCGAATAATTGGCACTTTTGTTACTGTTCACGCATACGTGCCCAGTAACGCACTTTTTTCTATTCTTTCATCTTTTCTCAAATTTCTCTGGTATTTCCCCTGCATTTCGTCTATAATAGGAAGCAAATTTTTCAACCGAGCACAGCGCTGACAGGCGTTGTATCAGACAGGAGGAAACATGGATATTGTATGTTTAGATCTAGAAGGTGTATTAGTACCGGAAATCTGGATCGCATTTGCTGAAGAAACCGGAATCCCGGAGTTAAAACGCACCACCCGCGATGAGCCGGATTATAACAAACTGATGAATTACCGTTTAAACATCCTGCGCGAGCACGGACTGGGACTCAAGGAAATTCAGGAAACGATCTCTAAAATTGATCCGCTTCCGGGCGCAAGGGAGTTTTTAGACAAATTAAAAGAAATCACTCAGGTAATCATCATCAGCGATACCTTCTCCCAGTTTGCCGGACCTCTGATGAAGAAACTTGGCTATCCGACCATCTTCTGCAACTCTCTGGTTGTCAGCGAAAATGGTGAGATTACCGATTTTAAGATGCGCTGTGAGAAATCCAAATATACAACCGTCAAAGCACTCCAGTCCTGCGGCTTCGAGACGATCGCCAGCGGCGACAGCCACAACGACCTCACCATGATTGAGGCAAGCAAGGCGGGCTTCCTCTTCCGCACGACGGAGGAGATCAAGGCAGAATATCCGCAGATTCCGGCTTATGAGACGTATGATGAGCTGTTAGAAGCGATTAAAAAGGTATTAGCGTAAACATTCCGTATTTTCATAATTGCATATGCAATCGTAAAAGCAGCCCCCGGAATCCACACTCCGGGAGCTGCTTTTCAATCGTTTATCCTCTCAAATGTTCACTGATTATTTTTCAATAAATAACTGTTTTACATCAAATGCCTCGTCGATCATGCCGGATTCATACATGAAATCAGCGGTCTTCTGGAAGCCTTCTTTGTCATCATCTGTGATCTCGGTAGAGAAATCATAGAGATCGTACATGCTTCTGACTGCATCGGTGTCCAGATCCAGCTCATCGGCTACGATCTGCATCGTCTCATCCGATTTTTCTTCCATGAAATCAGCAATCTCGGTCTGTGCTTCTTCCAGCTTCTCGATGATCTCCGGGTGCTCGTCATAGAATTTCTGTGTCACTGCCACTGCAATGATCGCCTTAATCAGGCCTTCGCCGTCGGCTACCAGGTGGTAACCCTGCTGCCCTGCATTGTAAGCAGTTGCGCCAGCAACCAGAGCCACGTCTACACTGCCGCCGTCCAGACCTGCTTTTGCATCCGGGATCGACATATTGACATAGTTAACGTCGTCGATCGTCATGCCAGCCGTTGCCAGATAGGAAACGAGAAGCTCATGCAGGTTGGTTCCGGTCGGTCCTGCGATTGTCTTTCCTCTCAGACTTTCCGGCGTCGTCAGGGACTCATCCTTAGAATACATACAGAATGCCTTCGGAGAACGGCTGTACATATTTAATACCTTGATATCCGCTCCATTTGCTGCAGACAGAATCACCGAAGTACCGCCAACCGCATACAAAACCTGCACATCGCCGGAAGCCAGCGCCTGTGTCTGATCTGCCCCGGAGGTCAGCTCCGCATAATCAACCTCAATCCCCATATCGCCAAATGTTTTTTCAAAAATACCCTGATTTTTCTCGATGATCGTCGGCACATTGAGCGGAGAAGTTACATACGTAAAGGTCAGCTTATCCAGATCAGATTCTTTCGCTGTCTCCTCCTCTGCGCTGGTTTCTGCCTCTGCCTGCGTGCTCTCAGCCGCATCTTTTGTACCGGAGCAGCCTGCCAGGGAAGCTGCGGTAAGGCAGAGTGCCATTCCCATTGCCATCCATCGTTTCATCATAATCGTTCCTCCTCTAAATAAAATGTAAATTATTTATAATATCCCTTTTCAGGGTTATCATCTCATCCTCCAAAAGATTCCTCTCTTCCTGCGGCGCCTTGACCTCATAGAGCGCCTTGACCATGCCCTTTTCAATGACCGCAATCTGGCTTCCCAGAATCAGTGCCTCATCGATGCTGTGCGTCACAAACAGAATGCTTGCACTGCGCTCCTGCTGGACGCGCAGAAGCTCTTTCTGCATCTGTTCCCTTGTAAAATAGTCAAGTGCGGCAAACGGCTCATCCATCATGATAAAGGTCGGCTCATACGCCAGCGCCCGCGCGATCGCCGCCCGCTGCTGCATTCCGCCGGAGAGCTGTGCCGGATATGCTTTTTCAAATCCAGATAATCCGACCGTGCGGATAACCGCCTCTATTTTCCCCGGATCTGTCTCCTTTTTTGAAAGCCCGAACACCACATTTTCCCAGACGGTCAACCACGGCATGAGGCGCGGTTCCTGAAAGACAAATGCCGTCTTGTGGGCGCTCTCCCAGCGGATCTCTCCGCTGTCCGCCGTCTCCAGTCCTCCGGTCAGCCGCAGAAGCGTCGTTTTCCCGCATCCGCTCTGCCCCAAAATCACAGTGATTCTCCCCGCCGGAAGCGACAGGTTGATCCCGTTTAAAACGGGAATCTCCCGGTTATCCACCAGGTATGTTTTATGAATATCAATCAGTTCAATTCCAGCCATTTTCCCCGGATCCTTTCAGCACAAATCCTATCATCCATCCAAACAGGCGGTCCGTCACATATCCGACTGCCCCGATCGCCAGAATCCCCACGATCACCTTGTCGGTCCGCGACATCTGCTGCGCAAATAAAATCATATGTCCAAGCCCGGTGGACGCCGCCACCATCTCCGCACCGATAATGGCGCGCCAGCTATAGCCAAGCCCGATCCGCATTCCGACCAGAATATCTGCCATCGCATAGGGCAGAATGATGCGGAAAAATTTGCGGCGCTTCGAGTAGCCAAACATATCGCCCACTTCCAGAAGTTTCGAATCGCACCCGGTAAATCCCTTCACGATATTTAAGTACATCGGGAAAAAGGACGCCAGCACAATAATCACCGTCTTCGTCGTCTCTCCGATTCCGCACCAGAGAATCAGCAGCGGAATCATGCTGAGCGGCGGGACATTGCGGAAAAACTGCACAATATACTCATAGTAAACGCTGCTGCCCGGAAACAGCGCCCTGAACATTCCCAGCACAAAGGCACACAGGAACGCAATCGCAAATCCCTTCATGACACGCAGGAAACTGATTGAAATATCCCCCCACAGTTCCCCGATTTTCACCATTTTTAAAAAGCTCGTCCACACCCGCGCCGGGGACGGCAGCACATACGCACTGACCATCTCCATGCGGCAGACCAAACACCAGATCAGAAATACCGCTCCGATTCCCAGCGCCGGACCGAAGTATTTCTGCCAATTATCCTTGAATTTCTTCGTTTCTTTCATTCTTCCCATTCTTTTGCCGCAATTCATGCATTTTCCGCTTCCTCAAGCGTTTTCCATGAACCGCAGATTTCTCTCACTCTGTCTGCACGCCATCCCCGTGATGGCATCCATCCTTACAATACAAAAGTTCCAGCAGATCCGCCTGCTTCCAGCTTCCGCTCTCCACATATGCCCGGATTTTCTCCGGACTGCTGACACTCTCTACCTTCGCCGCCTGTCCATCTTTCCGGCAGATTCCCGCAAAATACCCCGGCGGAATCGGGCTGTCTTCGATCGCCCGGACGCGCACCTCACCGCCTGCCAGACGATTCCATGCGATAAACCGCGTATTCTCAAGTCCCAGCGAATTTCCAAGCACCGCAAGACTCTGGCATGGCGTCGTGATGATCTTCTCCCCATCCGCCAGATCCGGACGCGTGCTTAATTCCCGCGCACAGTGAAGTAAAATCGGCTCGATCGGGCAACTTTCAGGTTTTCAATTCCAGATTCGTTTTCCGACTCCTTCTGTATCTCTTCAAGCAGCCGAACCGCCTCCGGACAGCGCGCATCCGCAAGCGTCACGCCCGCCCGCAGACTAGCTTCATATCTTTCCCGGACGATCCGTCCCCAATCGCCCCGGCACTCGACCCGCGTCAGACCATGCCGTTCTAAAAAACGCTTCAGCGAATCTTCCTCACACATCCCGGCAGAAACCGGATTTATCCACAAATACTGCATTGTTTCTCCACTCTATCCAATCAGGCTGCCTAGCTTTCACACCTATGCACCTAATTTACTGCGTTTTCACGTTCCCTGCAAGTTAGTTTTTTCTAACTAGCTTATCATAGCAAAAAATCGATATATTGTCCAGTTTTGATTGTAAACTTTTACATTTTTATAAGTTGACACTAGCCGGTAAAAATGATAAAATCGGTTTTAATAGTTCCTATTTTCCTACATCTTTAATAGGTTTTATTCCGAACAGATTCCTGTTTTTATTGAATCCTATAAAAAAAGCAGGCGGACAGGGCATCAAGGATACAATTCAGGCGATCGAAAATGCCGGATATACCTATGAGATCGAGTCGGATGACCGTGAAGAATAATGGGACGCATTTTTCTATAAAAAAGGTTTTAACCAATTCTCGCACTTTCCGTGAAAATCGGCTAAAACCATTTTTCATTACAGCATATTAATAAACCCCGTCGATACCAGGAAAAGAACCAGCATGACAGCCGGCACAATATACCGGATTAAGAAGCTGTACATACCTGCTCTTGAAAAATGTTCCCCATTTTTCTCGACTTCTTCCACGATCCACTTCGGTCCGACCACCCATCCGATCAGGATGCTGGTTAAGAAGGAAATGATCGGCATAAGGAAGCTGTTGCTGATATAATCCATCACATCAAGCAGCTGTCCGGTGGAACCGTTCGGCAGCTTCAACTCAAAATACAGAACATTGTAGCCCAGACAAATGAGAACTGCCGTGATCAGGGAATAGATTCCGACCATCACACACATCTGTTTTCTCGTCTTTCCAAACACTTCCATGCAGTTGGCAACCAGCGTTTCCATGACAGAAACGCAGGATGTCAGCGCCGCAAAGCCAAGCATCAGGAAAAATGCAAGTCCCACGATATGACCGGCGCCGCCCATCGCCTGAAATACCTTTGGAAGCGAAATAAAGGTCAGACTCGGACCGGACGCCATGCCATCGCGTCCTAAAAATACAAAGACCGCCGGAATAATCATCATACCGGACAGAAGCGCCACACCTGTATCAAAAAATTCAATCTGATTGGTCGCCTTGTTCAAATCGATCTCATCTTTGACATAAGAACCATATGTTACCATAATTCCCATCGACACACTCAGTGAGAAAAAGAGCTGGCTCATCGCATCCAGCAGTACTTCCAGAAATCCTCTTACCGTCAGTCCCGTAAAATCCGGGCGCACGTAGACGAGGAATCCCTGTATTCCCGTCCGGACCGTCCCATCCGCGTCCGTGTAGGAAAGCGTCAATGAAAAAATCGCGATTCCGATGACTAACAGGATCAGTCCCGGCATGATAAAACAGGAAAATTTCTCAATTCCCTTCTCTACACCTCTGTATACAACCCAGATTGTGAGCGCCAGAAAGATTCCCGTGAAAATCAGCGGCGCATTCTTTTCCGTGATAAACGATGTAAAATATCCGTCCTCCGCCACATCCCTTCCGGATGTCGTCAAATACTCAAAGAAATATTTCGTGATCCATCCGCCGATGACCGAATAATACGTCATAATTAACATCGGAACCAGAAACGTCAGGTATCCGACAAACTTCCACTTCGGATGCAGCGTTCCAAACGCCTGCAGCGCATTCTCCTTCGTTCTTCTGCCGATCGCCACATCCGTCGTCAGAAGTACAAATCCAAATGTCGCCACCAGCACCAGATACACCAGCAGGAACAGTCCGCCTCCGTCTTTCGCACATAAATACGGAAAACGCCAGATATTTCCTACACCGACGGCACTTCCGGCTGCTGCCAGCACAAACCCCAGCGAACCGCTGAAGCTGTTTTTCTTTTTTGCCATTTACTTATAACCCCCGTGATTGTAACTTTTATGTCCGTCTCCCGAGGACATAGACAGCTTCTATTCTACCTGTTTTTATTAGAATTACAAGTATCTGCCGGCAATTTTCTCCTCAAATTTCTCCCCCTCCCGCTTTTCTTCCCAGCCGCCCCATCGTTACTGTTCACGCATCATGCCCAGTAACGGAATTTGCCGTGGCTTCGCATTTAATTTATTTTCCCCCCTTCATCTCTACTTGCCTGCCTTATCATCTTCTGCTAAAATTAAAAAGACAAAAACAGGAATTTTCCCATGGAATGAGGCATATACACAATGAACAGCAATCAAACATTCCCGCGTCTTTGCCGGGTTTTAGAAATATACGAAGCCGATTTTGGCTGTGAAGAACGCCCGGACGGACAAGAAACGATGGTCTGTGTCCGTCTGCTGGACACAACTGAAAATGCAAACCTCTCAGAGCATCCAGAATACACGATACGCACCGCGGATCAGGCACTCTATGATGCCGGAATCAATGAGGGCGATCGCGTCTGGTTTGACCCGGAATCCGGCAGATTGAGAAAGCGGCTGAATCACACTAAAATATAAAGAGTTACAAAGGAATATCAAAATGGAACCATTTTACTATAATCACATGAACAAGAACCAGCAAGCCGCCTACCGCGCCATGCAGCAGGGACTTACCAATCTCTCCGACGAATTTCAGATTCCGCGCCTGGAGGGAAAGGATTTAAGCAATGTATTTTTTGAACTGCGGCTCGATCACCCGGAGATTTTCTGGGCTTCCGGCTTTAAATATAAGTATTACCCAGATTCCCCGAACCTGATCCTGATACCGGAATACCTCTTTGACAAGGGCAAGATCCGCGAACATCAGAAAGCGATGGCGCCCGCGTCGAAAAACTTGCCCGCCCGGCAATGAAGCTGACTGAACTGGAAAAAGAACGCTATATCCACGATTTTATCTGCGAACACGTTCACTATGACAAATTAAAAAAGCCCTACTCCCATGAGATCATCGGACCTCTGGGACAGGGCGTCGGCGTCTGCGAGGCATCGCCAAATCGGTCAAAATTCTTTGTGATACGCTCGGCATCTGGTGCATGATCGCGCTCTGCGGCAATAACCCTGAAAAGGGCATCAAATACCGCCATACCTGGAACATCGTCAAGATCGGGAAAACGTACTACCATCTGGACGCTACCTTCGACAACAGTCTCGGCAAATGTCTCCAGACCGGCGAGGAAATCCGCTACGATTACTTCAATCTCGACGACAAGGCGATCTTCCGCGACCACGAACCGCTCATCGCCCCGGCGCCTGCCTGCACGGACAGCGATCATTTCTACTACAAAGAAAAGAAGCTTTCCTTTACCAAACAGGAGGACGTTTACAAGCGCTCCTTACAGGCGGCCAAAAAAGGAAAAACACTGACGTTTCACTGGCGCGGCGGCTATCTGACAAAGGAAGTTCTGCGTGAACTGCTCGACCTAATCGAAAAAGCCGGAAAAGAACGGCAGAAAACAGCTCTCATTAAGCTTAACTGGCCGCAGGCAGTTCTGCGCGTCCGCTACACCGATGAGGCCATCCAGCCGATTGTCACCATGGAGGAAGCAAATGAAGGGGAAGAAACCCCGGAAGGCACAGCGTCTTTATAGTTCGCTGTGCTTTTCCGCGGAGCATTTTTGTGTCATAGGACGAAGTTTCCTATGACATGAAGATTCTAACAATCATAGAGATCATCTTCCAAAACCAGATCCTGATGTTTATCAAAGCTGCCTGCCAAAGGAGCTTATCCAGAAAATTTTACGCTGTTTTTTTGCTATACGTCAATGATTAGGATGAAATTTCTTAGAATTTTTCTCAAAGGAACTATTGCTATAGTCTCTCTTTTACTTCCATAACTGGGCACACACCAACTCCAGTACACTTCCCGCGATACATCTCGCCTTGTCCGAGATCAGAAAACAGTTGGAAAGTTCCTCTTTTCTCGGATCGACATCTGCTACCTTGAAATGTTCCGTCACCCGATAACCATCCCGCAAAAGACCTCGCAGAATGCCTGTGATCTGTGTCTGAACCAGAAGTTTCGTTCCGTCCTCCTGCCAAATCTCCGCGATCGTGTCCCCGGCTTCGACGATATCACCGATCACACGCATATTTTTGAAAATACCCGCTGCCTGCGCGTGAATCACCCGCTCTGCACCGTATCCAGCGATCACGCCCGGAATCCCTGTATTCGGGATCGCCGCACCCTCGCGGATAATTCGCCCCAGCCGGTGACCGCGCTTTGTCTCCACCACAACATCCACATCCTCACCTGCCGTAAAGCCCGGACCAAGTGCAATCGTGAGCGGTGCCATATCCCGACGGGTTCCAAGATTTCGCTTTGCCAGAATCGCATCGATCACAACAGCCGGTTTCAGCGCTCCAATCGACACGCCTTTCGGATCAATCAAAATCGGCACGCTATTTTCCTGCCAGACCGCTTCTGCCTCCTCATATCGTTCAATCCGGACAGCACGAAGCCCCTCAACCTCCGTTGTTTTCGTATAAACCGCCTCGCACAACGCCACCTGCCGCCGGATCGCCGCCGGATTTTCAATCTCCAGCACCAGCACCCGAAGCCCTGCCGCCCAGAGTCGATGAATCGTCCCAGTTGCCAGGTCACCGCCGCCGCGCACAATAATTAAATCATCTCGTTTCATGAGGATGCCTTCTCCTATCTCACTTTTGTTACTATTATTTCCATTACCTGTTTATGCAGCTTCTTCTTCAAATAATTCCTTTGATTGTGTTTTCTGCTTTTAGAGTAATTCTTTTTACTGCCACACACACGACACCTTATCATAAACAGAAGTGTCTACCCGTCCGCTCCACTGCTCCCACTCTTCCGGACGCATCCGCCACGCAAGACCACAGCCGGCAGAAATCTCCCTCGGAAGTGGAATTAAACGTCCCGGAATGCCCGTTTCCATACATCGTTTTTCCCATTCCATCGCCGCCACAGTTGTCTGAAAGGACAGTACGATAAATGGATGTTTTTCTCTCATACTACCAATTTCTCCCCTACGCTTCCTCTGCCAGTGCCCGAACTGCTTCTGCTGCCCTCTCAATCTCCTCTTCCGTATTAAAATGCGAAAAACTGAACCGCACCACTCCCTGACCGACCGTTCCAAGCGCCCGGTGCATGAGCGGCGCACAGTGTGCCCCCGCGCGGACGCAGATGCCGTATTCCTCCCAGAGTGCATCCGCCACACGTGCCGAATCTTCCCCGGCAAGGTTGAGAGAAACGATCGGCGCATGACATTTTGCCGCCGGATCTCCATACACAATGATGCCCGGAATTTCCTTCACCTGTTCGTAAAAACGGCGTGTTAAATCCCGCTCCCGTTTCTGCAATTTCTCGATCCCCTGATCCATCCGGTAACGGATGCCTGCTGCCAGCCCCGCCAGACCATGGACATTGAGCGTCCCGGCTTCGAGTGCCGTTGGCATTTCCTTCGGATGGTGTTCATCATAACTGTGAATGCCGCTGCCGCCAACCAGAAGTGGTTCCACCGAAAGTCCCGGCTTCACATACAGCCCGCCGGTTCCCTGTGGTCCCAGAAGCGCCTTATGCCCGGTAAAACAGAGCACGTCGATTCCGAGCTTCTGCACGGAAAACAGTTCTTCCCCTGCAGTCTGCGACGCATCCACAATCAGAAGCAGTCCATTCCGTTTAACAAACGAAGAAATATAGGAAAGATCCGTCACATTTCCTGTCACGTTGGAGGCGCCGGTAATTACCACCGCACGCGTCTCTGGGCGCAGAAATGCTTCCAACTCTTCATATTTTAGATTTCCACGCGCATCCACACCCACAAAACTAAGCATCGAACCCTGATCACGCAGACGATAAAGAGGACGCAGCACCGAATTATGCTCACAGACCGTCGTGATCACGTGATCGCCCGGACGAATCAGCCCGGAAATGGCTATGTTCAGCGCCTCCGTTGCGTTTGCCGTAAAGGCAATCCGCGACGCATCTTCCGCATCAAACAATTCTGCTGCTGCCGCACGTGCCCCGTACACCAGTCTTGAAGCATGTAAGGTTGCCTCATGCGCGCCGCGCCCCGGATTTCCTGCGGTGCGAAGCGCCTCAAGGACTGCCTGTTCCACCTGCAGCGGCTTTTGAAGCGAAGTCGCCGCATTGTCCATATAAATCATGGTTTTACCACATTTCCAGCGCCCAGCATTTTTTCAGCGATGACATACATGTTGGTTACACCGCCGACTGCCAGCTTCTCGGTCAGACCATAGAAATTCAGGCAGGTGCCGCAGGTCAGGATCTCCACACCTTCTGCCTCCAGTGTCTTCAGATCCTCCAGCATCGGAGATCCTTCACAGGTCAGACTGGCTCCGCCGTTATAGAAAAGAATGGTTTTCGGCAAGTTGTCCTGCTGGGTCAGGGCAAATGTAAATGCTTTCAAAAGCGTCTTTCCAAGTTCCTCACTGCCCTCGCCCATCTTATCATTGGCAATCACAACCACGGTATCGGTACGGCTGTCCGGAATACAGGCTTCGCATCCGGCTCCTGCCTGTGCTTTTTCCTCTTCTGTCTGCTCACCCACCGTAAAGATAACCTGATATTCCTGATCCGCCAGCTTCTTTGCACTGCTCTGATAGCCCTTCTGCTCCGCCATTTTCGTCAGATTCTGAACTGCAATCTCATTATCCACCAGCACTTCCACCTGTCCGGCACCCGAAAGTTCCTCTATCGCGTGTTTTGCCTTTACGACCGGAATCGGGCATGCGTCTCCTCTTGCATCTACTTTCTTCATTTCTGTTTCCTCCTATCCTCGTACAAAAATTTCAACCTCTCCCGGTTCCGTGATCGTTCCCACGATCCGCGCCGGAAGCCCGGCGTTCTGCAGCTCCTGTTCCAGTTTCTCCGCCTCATCCGGGGCAGCTGCCATCAGAAGTCCGCCGGAGGTCTGCGGGTCAAACAAGACCTCTTCCATTGAAAACGGTACATTTTCAAACTGCACCGCCGCCCCGACATGGTTGCGGTTTCTCTGTCCTGCCGCCGTGTATAAAAACGCATCTGCCGACTCACGTGCGCCCGGAAGCACCGGGATATGCTTCACATCAATCTCGCACGACAGCCCGCGCCCCATCATTTCATGCAGATGTCCCAGAAAACCGAACCCAGTCACATCTGTGCACGCATGAACCGTGTACTTCCGGCTGATTTCCGCCGCTGTTTTATTGAGCGTCGTCATCGACTGTACCGCCCCGTCCATCTGCTCTTTTGTCACTTCTCCGACGCGGTTTGCCGAACAAATCAGCCCAACACCCAATGCCTTTGTCAAAATCAGGCGGTCGCCCGGCTGTCCGGCATCATTGGCGTACAGCTTTTTCGGATTTACCAGTCCCGTCACGGACAAACCGTATTTCACGCCCGTGTCCGCAATCGAGTGACCGCCCGCGAGAATGCCGCCTGCTTCTGCCACCTTCTCCGCGCCGCCCTGTAAAATCTGTCCCAGAACATTCAAATCCATTGATTCCGGAAAACACACCAGATTCAGCGCCGTCTTGACCTCACCGCCCATCGCGTACACGTCGCTCAGCGCATTTGCCGCTGCAACCTGTCCAAAAATATACGGATCGTCCACCATCGGCGGGAAGAAATCAACCGTCTGCACCAGCGCCAGATCCTCTGTGACCTGATACACTGCCGCATCGTCCCGGCTGTCATATCCGACTAAAAGATTCGGATCCTTCTCGCCGCGCGGTAGTTTTTCCAAAATGCGGCTTAAAACACCGGCTCCCAGCTTTGCCGTACAGCCGCCGCCCGTACAAAATACGATATCCTTTTTCTCACTCATCTCTCTCACTCCTGATTTCGTTCTGATCCTGAAAAGGAAGTTAAAATTCCCTGAATTCCGTAGCTATGTTTCAGGATATCCAGTACCTTTCTGCCATCCTCCCGGCGCTCTGACGTGTCCGCCTGGTTCAGAACCACAAAAAACAAACGCCCCGATATATCTTTTCTGGCACCGTTTTCGCTACCAAGAAGCCACGCCAGAAGTTCTGGGGTCAAAGGCGTATCTTTCGAAATGGGCACTTCTTTGAGCAGTCTTTTTCCTTCTTTGGGATAAGCTGCGTCCCCATACTCGCACACATCCCTGTTCCACGCCTCAATCGCCAGCTCCGCCCGGAAGCACACCTCCCCCAGCGGACGATACAGGGCACTCAGCCCCGCGACCGCCAGCACGATATCGCTCTGCGGCAGTATCACCGGCTCATGCGCCGCCGGAAATTTACACGGAAGACATTTCGCGCCATCCGCCTCCAGAAATGTGATATCTGCATCCGAAATCCACTCGCTTCGAATCGATTCTGGCAGAATTGTCAATTTTTCGTGTGGGGCTGGGGTTCCGGCTACGACGTAGGTTCCCTGCTGCCAGAGACGATCGCGCTCTTTTCCGGCATTCTCCCACGCGGTATTTTCTTCCTCATTTACCGCAATCCACGGCACATTTACCGGCTTCCGAATATGCGTCGTCGTCGCCGTCAGCACCCGCCATCCCTTCGCCGTGCAGTACGCCGACAGCGCATACAGAAGCGTCGTCTTTCCGCCTCCGCCAATCAGCGAAACCACGTGTCCTTTTTCGCGTAAGAAAGGAAACTTCTGCTCCCAGTCCATCACCGCAGCTTTTCTTCCCATTCCTTTTCCCGAAATCCCGTTAAAACAGTATCTCCATCCACAATGACAGGGCGTTTTACCAACATCCCATTGGTGGCAAGCAACTTCAACTGTTCGTCCTCGCTCATCTGCGGCAGCTTATCCTTTAACTGCATTTCCTTATATAGCATCCCGCTCGTATTGAAAAATTTCTTGATCGGCAGCCCGCTTCTCGCCTGCCACTTCTTCAATTCCTCATACGTCGGATTTTCCTCCACGATATGGCGCTCTATATATGAAATTTCCTGTGCATCCAGCCATTTTTTCGCTTTCTGGCAGGTACTGCATTTTGGATAATAAATAAACAGCATCTTATTCCTCCTTTGTGAGCATGCTTGCTATTACACGGCACCTTCTATATTTAAATGCGACCGTTCTAAACAAAGCATTTTACCTTTTTAAATTACCTACAGAAATTATACCCAGACACCAGAAAGATTGCAAGGGATGCCTGAAAATGATACAATAATAGTATCTGCAACTATATTCAAGTCGAACGTCCGTGAGACTTGGTGCGTGATTCTGGTCAGCGAAGCTGACATATTCCTATCAGAATCACTGCGCATCCTCGCGGAGCGTTTATCTCAGTCGGAGACAAGGCTTCCACTGAGACAAATTTGCTATTACTCACCTCCTGAAGAGGTAGGAATCTTCTCGACTGAGATACCCCCCTCTTTTATACCAACAGGGAAACACATTCACCCAAAAATTATTATAAAAATATCCACTATGAAAGAAAAAATATTTAACATCATCCAGATCGGCGACAAGAGCAACCGTATCAGCCGTGCATTCGATATTTTCATCACCTTCACGATCATCTGCAATATCATTGTCACGTTTCTGGAAACATTCGATCAATTAACATCCTTCGGTGGTCTGTTTACCATGCTGGAACATGCCAGTGTCCTGATTTTCTGTATTGAATACGCGCTGCGCATCTGGACTGCCGACTATCTCTATCCAGAAAAAACGCCGGGACGCGCCCGGTTCTGCTTTCTCATTTCCTTTGATGGAGTGGTGGATCTGCTGACGATCATCCCGGTCTTTTTTCTGTCGGGCTTCATCATTTTCCGTATGCTGCGCGTAGCGCGGATTTTCCATCTGTTCCGGCTCAATGCGAAATACGACTCGTTCAACATCATTACCACCGTACTCTATGAAAAACGGAACCAGATCATTTCCTCTGTGTTCATCGTCATGGTGCTGATGCTGGCGAGCAGCATGTGCATGTATAGTGTCGAGCACAACGCTCAGCCGGACATTTTCCGCAATGCATTCAGCGGCATCTGGTGGAGTATGTCCACGCTGCTGACCGTCGGTTACGGCGATATTTACCCGGTCACAACGCTTGGGCGCGTGATGGCGATCTGCATCGCCTACCTCGGAGTCGGTGCCGTCGCGATCCCAACCGGTATCATCAGCGCCGGTTTCGTCGAACAGTACCAGCGCAAGAGCAGCCTGTCCAGCATGAAGGACGCGGATATTCAGGAAATTGCCGAGGTTTTCGTCGATAAACGGTATGCCGGAAAAACCATTGAAGAGATGGAAGAAGAGCAGAATATCAAGATATTTTTGGTGCTGCGCGATGATCTGTCGGTGCTTCCGCAGAAAAATATGGTTTTGAAATTAAATGATATTGTGATTATACGAATAGAAAATGAAGCGTAATCAAACTTATCATCAAACATTTTTTTATGAACGTGAAAAAGAATGTGCCTTGGCACATTCTCGCGCCGAGCGCGGTCGCTTGCGACATGTTTCTGCTTCGCGCGAGTGCGCATCATTGGCACGTTAGTGCCTTTTTGTGTAATAGGGAATTCCAAGGAATTTCCTATTACACAAAAAGACTGCCGTCCAAAGTTTCTCTCTCTGGACAGCAGCCTTTTCTTTCCTTCAAAATCAGCTTCTCAGCTCAATTCCATACGTCTTATTCAGCTGTTTCAGCACTTTCTTGACATATCCGTCAACGGTATCTGCCTTGAACGCCTCTTCCTTCGGAGTGAAGAGAACGGTAAATGCCATCGATTTCTTATCGGCTGCGATCTGTCTGCCCTCGTATACGTCGAACAGGCTAACATCCTTGACGTAAGCACAAGCCTCGCGGATACAGCCCTCAACCTGTCCGCAGGTGATGTCTTTGTCCATAACCAGCGCCAGATCACGTTTTTCCTCCGGGAATTTTGGAAGCGGCTCAAATACTTTGGCTTTTCCATACCATTTCTCCAGCGCTTTCATGCTGATCTCCAACACATACGCATCTTCGCGCATTGCCTCTTCCTTCATGATCTCATATTTTACCTTACCGAGGTAACCAATCTCCTCGCCCTCGCAGAAGATCGCTGCGGTCTGATACGGATGCAGGAACGGTTTCTCTGCTTTTTCATAGTTAAAAGTAATATTTAAAACATCGGCAACTGCCTCTGCCATTCCCTTTAAGGTAAAGAAGGACTCTTCCTTACCAAATGCACCGATGCACAGCGTCTCTCGCTCTTCCGGATATTCCGTCAGAGGCAGGGACTTCGGAATAAATGCATTTCCAATCTCGAGATACGTCCCTCGAAGATGCCTCTCTTCTGGTTGCGTCCCATCGCATGAATCATCTGCGGTGCCAGTGTTGTTCTCATCAGGGACAGATCCTCGTTGATCGGATTCATGATGCGGATCGCCCTGCGCTCTGGCGCGTCCTCTGCAAATCCCATTTCATCCAGATCCGACGGGGAGAAGAAGGAATAGTGGATTCCCTCAAATGCGCCAACACTGCACAGCGTTCTCTTTACTTTCAGAATTGTTCTCTGACGCAGGTTGCTTCCACCGATCGTCACCTTAGCACTCGGCATGAAGGTCGATGTGATGTGATCGTAGCCGTACATACGGATCACTTCCTCGGCAACATCCGGATAATCTTCCATATCCTCGCGGTATGCCGGGAAATGCATGGTCAGTTCGTCGCCGTTGATCTCCGGCTGGAAGTTTAAGCCAGTCAGGATGCGTAAAATATCCTCGTTCGGAACGGTAATACCCAGAACAGCGTTTACCTTCTTAACACTTGTCTTGAAGGTAGTCGGCTCTAAGGAGTTTCCGGTATTTACATTTTTATGGGTCTTGGAAATCTTACCAACTCCCAGCTCCTCAACCAGGTGCAGGACACGTTTCATCGCCATCTCGGTTGTGTACTCATCGACACCCTTAGAATATCGCTGGCTCGCGTCGGATCCCTGTCCTAATGCACGGGAGCTTCTGCGGATGTTGTCACGGGCAAATTTAGCTGCCTCAAACATCACTTCCGTCGTGGTATCACGGATCTCAGAATTTAAACCACCCATGATTCCGGCAAGTGCTACCGGCTTTTTGCCGTCGCAGATAACCAGATTGTTCGGATTTAAGGTAAATTCTTTCTCATCCAGCGTCACGATCTTCTCGCCCTCGGCCGCGCGTCTTACGTTGATCGCATTGCCCTCCAGATAATCGCAGTCAAACGCATGAAGCGGCTGACCTAACTCACGCATGATATAGTTTGTAATATCAACAATATTGGAAATGGAATTATTCCCTACCAAAGCCAGACGTCGTCTCATCCATGCCGGGGACTGACCCAGTTTTACGTCATATACATAGTGTGCAATGTAACGCGGGCAAAGATCCTGTGCCTCTACCGTTACGTTGAAGCCTTCTTTCTCAACTTCTGTCTCAGTGTAATCCAGTGCCGGCGTCTTGAGCGGCTCGCCCAGTGCGGCAGCAACCTCTCTTGCCAGACCGAAAATACTCTGGCAATCCGGACGGTTTGCGTGATAGAAACATCGAAGATCCAGTCATTTAAGCCGGTCAGCTCTTTGACATCCGAACCAATTTCCGCATCCTCCGGCAGAACCAGCAATCCGTTGTAACCAGCACCCGGATACAGATCCTCGTTTAAGCCAAGCTCGGTACCGGAACACAGCATACCCTGGGACTCATAACCTCTCAATTTACCCTTTTTAATGGTAGCCACGCCCTCGATCGTCACATGATCTTTTGCAGTTGCATATACTTTCGCGCCAATCATGGCAACTGGGAATTTTCCGCCAGCTTTTACATTGTCAGCGCCACAGCAGATCTGTAAGAGTTCCGGACCACCTACATTGACCTGGCACACATGAAGATGTGTTTCCGGAATCGGCTCACAGGAGTCAACATAACCAACGACGATGCCGCTGATATCCTTGCCAACCTGCCATTTTTCTTCTACCTCAAATCCACAGTCAAAAAGCTTCTTCTCCAGCTCATCTGCGGAAATATTAATATCTACATAATCTTTTAACCAGCTTAACGGTACAAGCATTTCTAATCCTCCTGTCCTGATCAGTCATCGATCTGATCCAGCACACGCAGATCAGACTCAAAAAGCATCTTGATGTTGTTGATGCCGTATTTCAGCATTGCGATACGCTCCAGACCCAATCCGAATGCGAATCCACTATATTTATTGGAATCAATGCCGCAGTTTTCCAGTACCTTCTTATTTACCACACCAGCGCCGAGAACCTCGATCCAGCCTGTTTCCTTGCACAGACGGCAGCCCTTGCCGCCGCACTGGAAGCAGCTTACATCGACCTCAACAGACGGCTCCGTGAACGGGAAATAGGACGGACGAAGTCTCGTTTTTGTCTGCTCACCGAAAATTCTCTGAACAAACATATCCAGCATACCCTTTAAATCACACAGGGTGATGCCCTCATCAACAACCAGACCTTCCATCTGGCTGAACATCGGAGAATGGGTCGCATCATCGTCAGAACGGAATACCTTACCCGGGGAAACAACCTTGATCGGCGGTTTTTTCGCTTCCATAACATGAACTTGTCCAGCCGATGTCTGGGTACGGAGCAAGAATTCCGGAGACAGATAGAATGTATCCTGCATATCGCGCGCCGGATGATCCTGCGGTGTATTTAAAGCTGTAAAGTTATAATAATCCGTCTCGATCTCGGTTCCCTCATATACCTCAAATCCCATAGAGGTAAAGATATCCGTCAGCTGATTGCGGACCGTCGTAACTGGATGCAGATTACCGTAACGGATTTTAACCGGCGGCATCGTGATATCAATCTTCTCCGATTCATAGCGCTGCTGCTGCTCTTTCTCTTTTAATTTCTGATCCAGCTCGTCAAAGAAATTGTTTGCCCACTCCTTGGCGCCGTTGATAGTCTTACCAAATTCCGCTTTCTGGTCATTGGCAACATTGCGCATTTCTTTCATCAGCAGACCAATTCTGCCCTGCTTATTATCCAGAAAGGTCTTCTTAAACTCATAGACACTCTTGGAAGTCGTCAGAGCATCCGCACCCTGGCGGATTTCCTCTTTGATCGCAGTGATCACTTCATTCAGTTCTTTTAAATCCTGCATGATTTCTCTCCTTCTATTACTTTTGTTGCTTTTTATCTTGATATTGCTTTAACTTGTGGACACGAATTTGTGCATAAAGGATGTTCTCTGGCACATTCGGGCGTCTCGCGCGGTTGCTTGCGACATGACATAAAAAAATCCCTTCGCACAAAACGTGCAAAGGGACGATCATATCTATACCGCGGTACCACCCAGCTTCCTGTCGGCAGGTCATTTTTTCGTCTGCCACAGACACTTTCCGGTATGTAACGTACACCAGACGGCAATGCCTACTCTAAATTTCAGCAATGCAGCTCCCGTGGGAAATTCGGATATCTGTCTGAACGGAAAAAGGCTCACAGCCGCTGACCTCTTCTCTCTGACCGGAAACAGTATCTTATAGAACACGATCATAGCTTTTGGTTTGTTTGGTTTGATTGATTTCATGTATGCAATCTGTTTATTATTTTAGGCATGTTGGTGGGAAATGTCAAGGGATTTCTTTCCTTGATATTTTCATTGATATTTTCATCTTGGTATTTTCAAATTATAAGAAATTTTACTTACTGCAAGCATTTTGCAAGCACAAAGCCCAGAAACCTCTAAAAAAGCAGATGTTTCAGTTTGAAAACTTCCGTGTAAGGAAGCTCACTGCAATCAATGCCCTAAATTTTTATATTACCCTGTGCATGGCATTTCTGGTACATATGTCCATGAAATCAGAAACGCATGCCCTGAAGGTTGCAATCATACAGAAAGCAGACCCTATAAAAGAAAAAATCCATTTCAGCTATTATCGGCTGGCTAAAGGTATCTCAGGCATACTGTCGTATGTAAAAGAAGGGATCAGGCTATGGTTTCGGACAAAACGTCCGATATACCGTCAACTTTGCCTTAAGCTGGTCGCTTAAATAGATAAAAGAATAACTCTCCCAAGTAGTGAAAGGAATCATCCATTTATTATTTATCTCCTTCTTCTATCATATAGAATAATTATAATTCAAACATTTAGAATTGTTATTATATTTGTGGTGTATGTCAACAACTTTTTTTCTTTTTAATTCTACCAGCAGACAGCATCTCTTTTTATGCGAGGTTATCATTTTATCAACTGTATAAGCACGCAAAAAAGCACCAGCCAACTAAGTGACTGATGCTTCTCACATCTGATATCCTTTATTTTTTATAAACTGTATTCCCTTTTGCAATCACTTCAACAAGCTGAAGTTCCTGGTCGAGAATACAAAGATCCGCATCATAGCCTTCTTCAACCTTACCTTTTCCCTTAAGACAAAGAATATCTGCTGGATTCGATGTAATTGTAGAAATTGCTATTTCTAAAGGAATTTCTGTTTTAAATACACATTCCTTTACTTCCTTCAGAAGGCAGCTGGACTGTCCAACTCCCATTCCAAGGAATTTGCCATCACTACTGTACATCGGAAGGCTTCCCTGCCCGTCAGAAGAAATTGTTATGCGGTCAGGATTTACTCCTGCATCTAACATCCGTTTGATACCATTACATACACGTACCTCATCACAGATAGTTTCCCAATAGTCAATATCTTCATTTCCAGTAAAGTCTACTGCTCCGCCTTTCAGTGCATACTCAATCGACTTGCCAAAAAGCATCTCATTTCGATTGATATGTGTTGGCAGTATTTGAGTTGCCGGTATCTCTGTCTCATCGACTACTCGTTCAATCAGATCTAAGCATCTCGGACTATCGCCCAGATGAACATTTACAATGCCAGCTTTCCCGGAAAGAACACCACCAAGCCTTGTATCCGCAATGACACGTGCAAATTCCTCGAAAGTCGGCTGTGAAGAACGATGATCAGAGATCGCGATTTCTCCCGTTCCAATGATTTCCTGAATCATCATAATATCTTTCACAATACTGTCAGTCAACGTGCGGACCGGAATCTGATAACTTCCGGTATAACAGTATGCAGACATTCCCTGCTCATTCAATCCTTTTGTCTTTGCAACCAGTGCACACATATCACGACCGATTCCATCTGTTCCAAGGCAGCCAACAACGGTTGTCACTCCAAACTTCGTAAGTCCTTCCATGGTTGCTTCCGGAGTACGATTGGCGAATCCGCCTTCGCCACCGCCTCCGAGTACATGAACATGACTATCAATGAATCCCGGAGTTAAAAGTAGCCCCTCTCCATTGATCCTTTCTGCCTCAGAAAGAAATCCGTCTGCGGATATAGAACCCGCATCTTTAATCTTAACAATCTTATCATTGATTATAAGTACATCTTTTTTCCCCAGATGCTGTGGCGCATAAACATCAATATTCTGAATTAATTTCATCACAAATCACTCCCACTGAGACAAATTTGCTATTACTCGCCACCAAAAGAGGTGGGAGTCTTCTCGACTGAGATAAAATACATATTTTAGAATCCAATTCCAACTGCAACAAGAACTGTAATGATTGCACCAATCATTAAGACACCAAGGAATTTCCACATGAATTTAATCCAGTTAGACCACTCAATCTTTGCAATTGCAAGAGATCCAATCAAGCATCCGGATGTAGGAACAATCAGGTTTGTAAATGCATCACCAAGCTGGAATGCAACTACAGCTGTCTGACGCGAAACACCTAACAGGTCTGACAGCGGAGCCATGATCGGCATTGTGATGGCAGCCTGTCCTGTTCCGGATACAACGAAGAAGTTAAATACGGACTGGAACAGATACATAAGTACGGCTGCAACTGCTCCGGAAACTCCAGACAATGCATTTGAAATATTATACATAATTGTATTAATAACTGTAGGTGTTGTCGGATCAGAACCACCAAGAACCTGCATGATTCCCTGTGCCATAGCAACGACAAGGGCAGCACCGATCAGGTCTTTTGCTCCATCTTTGAAAGATGTTGCAATATCATTCAGTTTCATATCATTCAGTTTAAAGATAACTCCAAACACACCGGAAACAATTCCCATAATAAAGAACTGTGTTGCAATCTCCGGCATGTAGTATCCCTGAGTCATAACTCCCCAAACTACCCATACTACTGTAACAGCCAGTGTCAGAAGGACTAAAATGTGTCCAAGACCAAATGAATGTCCTTCGTCAATTCCTGTTGTTTCATTCTGCTCACGGAAATATGAATCCGTCTTATATGCGATTGAGATTGTCGGATTCTTTTTAATCTTTGATGCATAGAACATAGTCATTCCACAGCCGAGTGCTGTAAATACGACCCACATTACCATACGGAATCCTGCACCGGAGAATACGTCAATACCTGCAATACCCTGTGCAATGCCTACAGAGAACGGATTCATCCAAGATGAACCGAAACCAATCTGTGTGGCAACATAAGTAACAAGAACTGCGATAACTGAATCATATCCAACTGCTACAAACAACGGACAAAGAATCATAGTAAACGGAAGCGCTTCTTCTCCCATTCCGAAAACTGCTCCACCAAGAGAAAACAGTACGAAAAGTATCGGAATCAGTAGTTTTTCTGCTCCCTTGGCCTTACGGATCAATCCGATCAATCCAGATTCAATCGCACCTGTACGGATCATGATACCAAATGCACCACCTACTACCATAAGGAATGCGATTATCTCGATTGCAGAACTATTTACGATTCCGTTATACATATAGTTGAAGAATCCTGTTCCACCATCTCCGCTAAAGAGTGCTACTCCTTCTGTTACTACATTTCCTGCATCATCTGTCAGATACTGGAAACTTCCGTCCTTGATTACTGTACGGGTTTTCTCAACACCATTGATCATATATGAAATATCCTGTGTTTCGTAAAATCCCTTTGGTACAAGAAATGTCAGAAGTGCTGCGATAACGACTACTAAAAAGATAATAATGTAGGTATCTGGCACTTGGAATCCCTTGTTAAAGGACTTTAGCCCTTTTTCTTCTTTTTGGCTCATTTTTGAGTCTCCTTCCCATTTTTTGATATACCATATTAGTCTACCATAGAATGCTAAAAAGCCAACTAAAAATTTACATGTTTTTTGTCATTTTCCTGTATTTTTATACACAAAAAAATGGAATTGGCTCTGGTAATGCAAATCATGACCACTGGCTTAGCCAGTGATTAGACTGTGCCTTCCGGAACCTGCGGAAAGGCCAGATCCTCAATCGTGCCATACTGAAGAGCCGCATTTCTCTCTTCCTCTGCCCAAAGTTTGCTTGGATGATTGGAAAAATTGATAAACATAGTAACATCCCCCTCGTTTTTATCTTATCTTAAATCCCCGTTCTTCTTCACAGGGAATCTCTGTGATCTCCATATCCGCCACGTTGATCCATCTCTGTTGCTGAATCCGATCTAACATTTCCCGAATGGAAGCTTCGCTTCCCTGCACTTCCATCTCCACTCTTCCGTCCCACAGGTTCTCCACCCAGCCGGCCAGGCCAAGGGACTGGGCGATATAAAAGGAGCGGTAGCGGAAGCCGACGCCCTGGACATCACCTGAAAAAAAGATGTGTTTTCGTACCATAATTTACATCTCCTCCGGATACTGAAATCCCCATTCTTTTCTGAATTCCGTCATCATATCCATCACATCTTTTGTATAATCCAAATGCATGCATTCTGCATCCCCACGGATGGCTTTCTCCATATCCGCCAGCTCATAGGCCAGCGCATCTGCATGCTCACCGGTCTGAATCATTTCCGTTTCTCCGGAATCTGTATAGGTGATTCTCGCTTCCCAGGCTCTCGGATATTCCATGATTTCTATATATCCCTTTTCACAGGATACCATGCCTCTTTTCGGCTGCTTGGAATGCAGCGACAACATGACAGATGCCATCTGGCCTTCCTGATTCATCAGCAGCAATCCTGCCTGTTCATCCACTCCTGTAGGTGCCGGTTTTACCTGGGATAAAAGCTGATCCGGCTTGGAATCCATAAACCACCGAATAAAGGAAAGCGCGTACACCCCGATATCCAGCATGGCACCTCCTGCCAGGTTTTTATTAAAAAAGCGGTTGTTCATATCATATTCTTTGAAGCTTCCAAAATTCATAGTGATCAGATTCACCTTTCCAAGTTTCCCTGACTCAAGAATCTCTTTAAGCTTTTTATAAATCGGCATATGATAAATCGTCATGGCCTCACCTATGACAACACCCTTTTTATCCGCCAGAGCAATTGCCTCATCCAGTTCCCGGCTGTTTAAGGTGATAGATTTTTCGACCAGAATGTGCTTTCCATTCTCAATTGCCCTGCGCATAAAATTAATATGGGTATTATGGGGAGTTGTGATATAGATTACATCAATATCCGGGTCTGTAAACATGTCATTATAATTATCATATACCTTTTTTATCCCATATTTTTCTGCAAATGCAACCGCTTTCTCATGGGTTCTGTTACCCACCGCATCGATGTTTCGCCCGTTTTTCTTTAAGGCCACGGCCATTTCATTTGCAATCACTCCGGTTCCAAGAACTGCCCATCTGATGTTCTGCATGTATCTCTTACCTTTCTTTATCCAACTAGCACTCCACCGCTACCTTAATCACTCCATCTTTCTTGTTCTCAAAAAGCTCGTATGCATCTTCGATCCGGCTAAGCGGATAGGTATGGGTAATAAGCGGTTCCGTATCGATCTTGCCCTCTGCAATGAGGCGAAGCGTCTCCTCACAGTCGCATCCATCTACACCGCCGGTTTTAAAGGTAAGATTCTTGCCATACATATCCGGAAGCGGCAGCGTCTGGGCTTCGTCATAGAGCGCTACCACTGTGACGATTGCATTAGGCCTTGCACATTCCCAGGCTAACCGGAAAGTAGAAGGGGCTCCTGCCACCTCAAGGACTACATCGGCTCCGCCATGATCACTGTTTTTCTGAACATATTCCAGACATTCCTCCGGTAAAACGGTGTATACATCCGGATAGTGCTCCTTTATAAAGCGGACGCGGTTTTCATCTTTCTCGCAGACAATGATTCGTTTCGGTTTCTTTAACATTACGCATAGAAGGGTACAAATACCCGTCGGACCGGCACCGATGATCAGAACCGTATCTTCCTCCGTGATCTCAGAGATTCTCGCCGCCCAATAGCCGGTCGCCAGCACATCTCCCACAAACAGTGCCTGCCGGTCCGTCACTCCATCCGGAATCTTATTTAATCCCTGATCTGCAAATGGAACCCGCACATATTCGGCCTGTCCGCCATCGATACGGCATCCCAGGGCCCAGCCGCCATTCTCGTCCGTACAGTTATTTACATATCCATTTTTACAGAAAAAGCATTCACCGCAGAAGGTCTCTACGTTTACAGTGACCCTGTCCCCCGGCTTCACATGGGTCACCGCTGCCCCAACTTCTTTCACAATTCCTACCATCTCATGGCCGACTGTAATTCCAGGGACCGCCCGCGGCACACTTCCGTGTTTGATATGCAGATCACTGGAACAGATGCTGGCCAGTGTTACCTTTACAATCGCATCCCGTTCGTGCATAAGCACCGGTTTTGGTTTTTCCACTAATTCAAACTTTCCCTTAGAAATATATGTATATGCCTGCATTGCTTAACCCCCTTCTTTCTATTATTCATACTGAATCCTATTATAGGCGAAACCTGGGGTTATTAGCAAGATTTGCCGTAAAAAACATGCTTCTGCTTCATTGAAACATTCCGCGTACATGATGGCTAGTTCCAACTGCTGGCAGGCTCCGGTATCATATGTCATTTTTTCAGAAGAACGTCCAAAGCGAGTTGCCTGCGCAAGGTTCCATTTTTCAAGGATCACCTGCATCTGCTGGTTTGTCCGTTTCAACTCATCCGTAAGAACAGCCAGCTGGCTACGTAATTCTTTTTCCTGCTCCATGCTTTCAAGCAAGAGCTGCAGGATATCTTTTTTATTCAGTTTTGCCAGCTGTTCTTTTGATAACGCAAGTGCCACACGGACGATCAGTCTCCTTCGCTTTTATGGATCCAGTATAACAGAAGAAGCGAAAAAACACAAAAATCAGACCGATATCTTTTCGGTATTTTGACGGTGGAAAACTCCTGCTCCAAAAGCAGTTCTTTCTGTAGAGAATACCTTCCAGGCTGCCTGAAAACAGGTGGATCCGGCTTACTTTTCATGTGGCAGAGAAGACTGTCCACAATTCATGTTAAGCGGATAAAAAACAGAACTTTTTATCCCCATACAGGCTTTCGAATCAAACAGAAAACTTCTCTGTTTTGTTCAAAAGTCACACTGGATATTTTGGATCGATCTTATGGACAGATGGATCTATGGAGTATCCGCTCATGAGCAGATGATACTGCTCCGAAGTGATGTTACGGGCTTCCGCTTCCGATCGGGGCCATTGAAAAGTTCCCACCTCCAGCCGCTTATAAATAAGCAGGAAGCCGTCTTCCTCCCAGACCAGCCCTTTGATCTTCCGGTTACTGGAACCACAGAAGAGAAACAGGTCTCCAGCGTGAAAAGGATCCAGTTGAAACTTTTGTTTCACCAACGTTGACAGGCCATCGATGCCTTTACGGAGATCGGTCTTCCCGACAAAAACATAGACATGATAGAAACGTGAAATATCCGCATCATTGAGCATGGGCGGTCACCTCAATGATCATGGACAAGGTATCCCTTTGAATGGAAATAGGAATCTCAAGCTGCATTCCGCAAAATTTGAGCGTTAACATTTCATTTGGATCAGCTGTTACAGACCTCTGCACAGGGAACTGCTTTGGCTGCGTTACTTCAATAAAGCCGCTTTCTACAAGCAGGGCCTCTTTCACTTTGCGGAGCCAGTAATAATAAGAGTCTCATGAAAGCTGATGCTGTGCACAATAATCTTTGACAAACAGACCAGATTCGTTGCGCTCCTGAATAATAGCAGCCCAGTTTTTTACACGGATCTGTGCTGTGTCAAGTTTGGTGTTCATAATTGACCTCCTAGTGTGAAAAATGGGAAAAGTGTATTGTACAACTTTTCCAACATTATCTCAAACTTGGAGGTGTAGTTCTAGAGATGTGTGGTTTACCATTTACGGTCGAAATGTTCCAAGACAAACTCAAACCAGATAAATAAGCACGACAAAAGCCCTTAGCTATGAGTTTTATACCCACAGCTAAGGGCTTTTTAGATAAATATGAATTTATTTGTTGCACAACCACCTGTCAATCATTCTCTAACCCTAAAACCACTGGATTACAAGAATAATGGCTCTCATGCAACCGTTATCAAATTGTTATCAAAAGACTTTTAAAAGTGCTGCAAACCCGCATAAATACTGGGTTCTTAAAGCATTTCAAATTATTCAAACTCGGCGTGTCCCTCGTTGTTATTAACTGTATTTGTTTAAGTTTTATGCAAATACACACCGATTTTTACTTCGATTACATCATTTATTCTGGCTTGCTGATTTTCTGTTGCCAAAATGTTGCCACGCCTTTATTATAGCAAATCTTCGCAGATTGACAATACATTTTTGAAATGTTACGCAATAGAAGCCCGTTTTCGAGGATATAGGTATAAAGTATCACACCCTCTCCCACAGCGTTTGAAATTCCTTACAAAACAAGCATTTCAGAATGTCTAAAACGTAACATTACCATTAAATACTCTTTTCATCAATCATTAGTCTGTCATCTACAATTTCGTCAATTTTGTTCGATTGTTTAATCCTATTTACAAAATCGTAATTGAGTAATTCTTCATTCCAAAGACGTACAATATTTTTCTCCGCACAATACTGTAAACTTTTTATAATTCGAGAAATTTTATATAGATAACCTCCCTCATCATACATGGAATCTTCATTTTCCCATTCTTCCATCTGCCCCGAATACTGAATAGTCGGTAAATTATGCACAGATTCTTTTTCAAGCCTCAAATAATTATTAGCCATTAACTTGCAACTATCATGTGCTTGCAGTAAAGCCTTAAAATCTTTGTATACAATTCTTGATTTTACATCATAAGCAAAATATGGTGTCACTTTCCCATCTATCGGATTAACAAACAAATGACAATATGAAAATCCTTCTAATTCATTAGGTCTTTCTACATCAACAATGCAACCATGTATCTTTCCAGAACCGCCAAGATGTTTGATAAATTCGGAAATTCTCTGTTGACCTCCCACGTACCTGTATAGTAGTTGATTTACATTTTCCACATATTTTTTGAGGTTATCATAATAATAAGCTAAATCCTCTATCCTATTTCGTCCTAATCTCCCCAACTTTCCACCATTCATAAGATATAGTGATTTTCCTCTTGAACGTTTGGAGTATTCACAGTATATCAAAAATAAATATATACTATTTCTTTTTAGCATATAAATTGTTCCATCTTCCCTTTTAAATGACATGGAAACCAATTTCCCTCTGTTAAAATCAATATACTGCTCCCGTGTTATTTCATGTATTCCGTCTTGATAATAAGCAAATATATCATAATTATTATCACAATAGAAATATTTTAACCCAATATTCTTTGTTCTATATCCAATTTGGTTATCAGCATATATAGTTCTTCTATCGCTCACTTCATAAAAGTTTTGGTGATTGTGCCCATTCAAATATATCCAATACGGATTATGTGGTTCAGTATTCCAGTCTCCTTTTTTGACGTGTGTAAGGACAATAACTCTGCTTTTGCCTAAGCTTTTTAATATTTTGGTGTATATCGTATTAAAACGAATTGCCTCTTGTATATCTTTCCTCAAAGCTGCTTCTCTTGATAATTCATCAAAACTTTTCCCATATCGAATATTTGAGGCATTGAATTTTTCATTTAAACCACTAAATCCTATTCCACCCAAAATAATGACCGAACAACATTGAGACTTGCTCCTTATTTCTTCTTCACTCATTTTCAATATTTCTACTTCACTGAATATCTCACATTTTTTCCTATCTTCTACACACATTAAATCATTTTGTAAAAATATTATACCTAAATCATCAAAAAATTTCCTATATATTTCTATATTATCTTCCATGTCAATACAAGGATCCCATAATTCGTGATTACCAGGCACAACCACTATCTGATTTGGATTCCACCACTGTATAAGTTCGTTATAAAAAATAGCGGCAAACTCAAAAATAGATGAAGTATCTCCTGCAATCAGCAAATAGCTATTATATGGCCTGGTTCCAATGGAAGAAACCATACTTCTTGCTAAATACTTTATATATGAGCGTATTTCTTCTTTTGTTGCCTTATCCTTAAATTTATTGCAAACTCGATGTGCTAAGTGAATGTCACTAATATAAAAAAACGGAATATGACTAATATCAAATCGCTCATGTTCATCATCATCTATAGGTTTGGGATAACAAAATTCATTAGGTATCATAATCTCATTACTTCCCATAAATTCATCTGAATCTGTTTCCAAAATCTTTTTAATAGATGAAAAATATGTCCCGTCATATAATCCTTGTAATTGCAATATTTCACTATTGATAGTAGCACCATCAATATTATAATTGCTTTAAATCTATTCCTTTAAAATCAAATTTTCTTAATTCTGCATCAAAAAGATCTCCATCTAAAAAGCTATAAAACTTGTCAAAGTCTCCAAATTCCATCACAACACAATATGATTCTTCTATCATCTCATTTTCATCAAATATTGAGGCATGTTGTCCACATACAACCTTAATTTTTACACAAAATTTTCCTTCTTCGGAATTATAATACTTGTGTATAAAATGTAATTTTCCTTTCGTTTTTTGATAGTTCAGAATATCATCAGCAATTTTTATCTGCTCTGGCATATACTGTGCAACAGAAAAATCTTCTTCCATACAACTTATACAAAACGCCCTCACATCTGGGCGGTTAGGCATATACATTAACCATTTAGAATTATGCTCTACAACCTTTTTAATTAAATCAATTTCTGTGTTATTGTCAAACAATTCATATCTTTTTTCTCGTGATACATATGATAAAGTACTTACATCTTTTTTAATAGCATTTATACAAATTCTCAATGTCCTAAAATTCTCTGGTACATTATTCAAAAGTTCCGGGTCTGCCTCAACTGCCAATTCGCACATTTTCCTCGTAATAAATTGACTAGGAACATACCGAAATGCCTGTCCATCCTTTTTTACCGCTGCTAAGCACATTTTTGAATCCAAACATTTTCTGGACACAAATTGTAAAGCTAAAGGATTCTGTCTAATAGCCATTTTGCAAATATCTATCGTTTGTTCCTTTTTAGGAATCTTTTTTAGTAACATACCATCCTTTTTTAATTCCTTTGTAATATCCATTCTCCCTTAACCTTTCTTCAGCCTTTATATTTTAATTATAACTTCTTCGTTTGAAAGAGTAAATGGAAATAGCAAATCCCCACCAGCCAGTCAAGAGTAAATTAACGGCTACGCCACTCTTGACTAACTGGCGGGGATTCGCTTCATGCAGCTAAGAGGTCTTTAAGCAGCCCTCCGCCTGTCAGTGGGCTTCCCGATTATGTTTTCTCCTTGCAGCCCGTTTCTGCTCGGCTTCTATCTGTTCCTGCTGCTTTACCCGGTCAATCACAGCATTAACCTGTTCAGAGCCGACCACAGCTTTTATACGCCCAAAATCTTCCACCACTATCCTCAATTCCCGGTTTTCCTCCAAAACTTCTTCCAGCCTGTTTGTCAGTCGCTCGTTTCCGCTCCGTTCCCTGTTATACGCCGCTTGCAGCTTTGTAAACTTATTTGAAATATCCAGATATGCCGAATAAACGGAGCGCATAACTTGTACAATTTTCTTTACCAGCGGTTTTGCTTTCTTTTCCCGATACGACTTTGCAAATTCCATAACCGCCGCTTCTGGAAGCGTCTGCTCCGGATCTGCGGAAAAGTCTGCCGCCAGCTTTTCCATGTTCTTTACCATAGGAGCAAGTTCATTCATGCGCTTCTGATATTTGTCCGCCTGTTTCTGTGCTTTCTCTGCTTCCTGCCGGGACTCCTGCAAATCTTCCTGTAAGGAACGAATCTCATCATCAACCTGTAACAACTGTTCATGCAAATCTTCGTTGATTTCTTGAAAAGTAGCGTTTTCTTCCTGCAATTCCGCTTTTTTCGTTTCCAGTTCTGCAACTTCCTTTGCCCGCTCCTTTTTTTCAAAATCCAAGACAGATAAATGCTTTTCATGTGTGCCTTTCTTCTCCCACTCAATCCCATGTTCCAGCATGACAGCGGCAAGCTGTTCTTTCTCATAAGCCACCCACTGATTTAATTCCGTTTCCCGTCTTGCGCCGCCTTTAAATCCGAGAGCAGATAACGCCTGTTTCAAAGAAACTCTTGTATCAAGTCCCCGCTTGCTTCCTGTCGTATACGGTACAAAATCTATATGCAAGTGGGGCGTTGCTTCGTCCATATGAAGATAGGCACTGAACACCCTCAACGTAGGATTTCGTTGCTGAAAGTCCTGCATATATTTATCCAACACTTTTACCGCAAGCTGTCCGTTCTCCGTTTTCGCTCCCATGTTGTCCTTATCCCCGATTTGCAGGATAATCTCATGGAATGGTTTTTCCTGCTTGCCGGAACAGATTTTCCCATAATAATCATCAATCCGGCGGTCACTTCTAGTCTGCTTCTCATTGTACCGGGCGAGTGCTTCATCAAACAATTCGTGATATACGTCCTTAATATTTTCGTTGCAGTATTCCACGTTCAGACAGCTTCTTTCCGGGTCAGTATTCTTTGCATGAAATTTTCTGCTGTTATGGTTGACAGAGCCTTTTCCTGTCATAAAGCTGATTGTTCGCTTCAATCAATATCCTTTCTCCCTGTTCGGGTAATCAGCGCCGGATACGGCGCATAAGCTTTGTTACTTTCGCCGAAAGTAACGCAAAAGCACTTTTGACAGCCGTTCCGTCCATCAAAAGCTGCCTTTGCGCTCTGCCGAGGGCTTTTCCGTCCTACGGACGGGCGGCTGTTCCCGCCGCTTTGCTTCCGCCATAGCTTTTCGGATAGCCGAAAGTACGTTTTCTACTGTACATTCCTCCCACCCACACAGCCATACCAGCGTCCGCATTTCTGCCGCAGTCAGTTCCACATCTCCAAAGATTTCATTGAATGCGGCAATCCTACGGGCTTCATTTTCGTAAAAATATTTGTTCACGTTCCGGGTTCCCCATTCCGGCTGAATTATCATCAAATCACACCTTTCTCGTTATCTGCTATCCACAGGAGCGTGACACGCTCCTGTCTGTTATCATCAAAGGAAAACTACCAGCGGAAGCTATCCGGCACTCCACGTTTTTCCAGATATTCCTGTCTGGCATTTTCCCGTTCTTCCTGTGTGGGCGCAGTCTTATATTTCGCATATAATTCATGGCGCACCAGAGAATCCAATTTCTGCTCCAATCCCTGCCGGATTTCATTCAGACAATCATCATCTTCCATTAGATGATAGCGGAGCAGAGATACAAACAATTCATAAGGAATTTGCACGTTTTTCATCACTTAATCCTTTCTGCGTCGGTTTGCGTCGATAGCGTC